>CAOJCV010000020.1 GCA_948432605.1 uncultured Mycoplasmatota bacterium
TTTCTATTTTATCATGTCCTTATTTTTTCTGTCTAATTTATTATAACCGATCCAGTCTTTAGTTTTTTTTCCTTTGATAATAAGTTTTTTTATTAAAGGAACATAATTATCTAAGATACAGTTACTATCTTTTACAGGTGGCTCTTCTAATGAAAGATAGGTATTTAATGTCGCTCTTGTTATACCTATTTTTTTGCAACGAAGGTTTTTGTATTGCCTTCTTCATATAGTTTTTTTGCTTCTTTAATAGTTTCCCATTTTCGATTTGCAGTATCAATTTTATCTTGTTGTCTTTTAGTTAAAACATCTTTGGTATCAATAGTTTCATCTTTAATAAGTTTGATTTTATCAGTTACTGTTCTTTTTAAATAGTTACATAAATCGTCAGTAAAATTTTTAAAAATATGAAACCTGTCAACTATTTGTTTCGCGTTAGGTAATGCCTCACTTATAGCATTTTTGTAAGTGAGAGAAAAGTCTCTAGTTACAGTTTTAACATTAGTAAAAAACTTTAATGTTTTAACAACATCATCTTTTTCTCTAGAGTTGATTATTTCTATTTTTTTATGTTTATCGTTGTCTGTAATAATTGAATTATAAATCTCTCGTTTCTTAGATGAAAAGTCATCAATACCTATATTTTGAGCTTCATAGGTTATACTGATTTTTGCTTTTTTTAACAATTCTTAAGACTGTATTACTAGAAACTTTTATTCCTGCTTCTTTTAAAGTTCTAACTGTATCCATAGAATTATCTCTTAAACCTATACTATTAATATATTCTGTTAGTCTTTTCGTCCTAATTGCTTTTGGTTCTACAAAATTATATCTTTCACCAAAAGTTTTATGTTTACAGTCTTGATTTAAGCAAAAAAATTTTCTAGCAAATAACAATAATTTAACCTCATTATTTTGTATTGGTAAATCACTCAATGTTCGTACATAACGACTGTGAATACTATTAGAAACTTCTCCACAATAAGGGCATTCACTTTTGTTTGTATCCATTTTACATGATATATATATGGTGTTTTCTATTCTTTTACTTTCAATCATAGTTATATTTTTATCTAAATCTTTTATTAATTCTTCCATGTTCATTGTACCACTTCTTATCTTGATACAAGTATATCACTCTTTTCATATTCTTTCAACTAACTTGGAGAAGAACCACACTATTTGACAATTATCCGATCTTTTCCAAAATAAAAAGCACTGAAATATAATTCAGTACTTTTACTCATTTTATCTTCTTAAATTTGATTCCTCATAATATTCCGAAGAAATTTGATTAAAATCTTCATAATTTATAGAATTACTTGATTGATAATCATAATTAGTTGAATTATCAAAAAAAGCAGAATCATTAGAAATACCTGGCCCTATCTCTACATCATTAACTTGTGTTTGTAAATTCAAATCATAAGCTGGACCAAAATTCTCAGTTTCAATATTTACCTTTTGTTGCAAACTTTCATCAAAAGCTGGACCTGCACTTAGATCATGAGAAAGTTCCAAATTAGTTTGTTCTACACTTTGACTATTTTCCTCCACAGATTGCTCTTCAACATGAGTTTCAGAATTTGTTACAGATTCTTGTTGTAATGTATAATCAAAATCTGGACCAATGTTTTCTTCTCCCAATAAAAGTGGCGTTTCAGCTGTTAAAGTTTCGTCATAGGCAGGACCAATATTTTCTGGGATATCTTCCTTTAGCGTTTCATCAAAAGCTGGGCCTACTTCAACTTCCTCAGAAATAATTCTATTCCCACTTTGATCAACTGTTGGAGAAATATTTAAGAAAAGTGTATTTCGAAAAGACATCATCAAATAATCTTTCCATTCGCTATTAGGAATAGATGCCTCAATTTTTCCTACATATTCCAAATAATCTAATCTCTCTACAACGCATTTATTCAATGCTAAAGTAACAACGGGCTTCATCATATTTTGAATCAAAGAATAATCTAATTCTAAATCAGAATTTTGATAAACTTTACTGATTGTATCAGTGGTCGCTATAAATTGGTTATAATCGTCTGCAGTCAAACCATTTTGCAAAAATACTGCTTTTAATCCTTCATAATCATTATAAGTTTCTATTTCATGCATTTTTTCAGGAAACATAGAATATAACATTTTTTCCATTGTAAATAAAATAGAATAATCTTCATCCTCACTACCTATTCTATGATTTAATGCTACACAATAAGCTTCACGCATTCCTGAGCCAGCATAGCTATTTACAAAAGAATTACCAACTACTTTAATTCTAGCTTTAGGATCATTTTTAACATAAGATTCGCCATAAGTTAAAGTTCTAAAATGAGACAATTCATGAAATATTAAATCCTTTTTCACTTTATGAAACCAAATGCGATTTCCTTTAGGTTCACAACGACTAATATGAGCATCTAAATTAATATATATCTGTGGATCTCTCATTAAATTCATTGCAAAAATACGCATGTCAGCATTTGGCTCTTTTTCATAAACAGTTTCAATAAATTCCTTAACATAGCCTCTTACCTCATCACTCATTCCCGAAGTGCGATTAAGAATACTTAGGACTCCATCTTTAGAAATAGAATCATTAAGAAATAAATCATCGACTTCAGATTTCCCATATAAAATAATTTCTTTATCAATATATTCACTATTAAAGTCTAATGTATCAAACTCTTGATTTTCCATAGTTTCTACAGAAACTCTTTCACTCGCATGCACAAGCATCGTAGGCTTCCCTAGACAAGCCAAAATCCCTGCAAATATAGCAAGCTTTTTAATAGAAAGTTTACTTGAACTTCCTCCATCAAAATTTTGAATTAATTGAGTAACTACTTGTTCCATTTTTTCCTTCTCAGGATGTTCACCAACAAGTCTCGCTACTACCTTTTTAGTTTCTTTATGAAAAAATAGTTGAAAAGCTATTTTCTTATAATACAATTTACCAATACACACTTCTTTATTCATTTTCTTCACCCTTCATCTTTACCAATACTTCTCTTGGTTTTGAACCATTTTGAGGTCCAATAATTCCCCGTTCTTCCAATAAATCAATAATACGAGCTGCCCTATTATATCCAAAACGAAATCTTCTTTGAATTAAAGAGGCACTAATTTTACCAGTTTGAACAGCAAACTCTACAACTTCTTGATACATTGGATCATCATATTCTTCAGAATCTCCAGACATACTAGTACTAGATCCAGAATCTGTTGGCACAACATTCATAAGAGTTTCGTCATAACTAGCTTTTTGTTGCTCACAAACATGATCAATAACTCTTCTAATTTCATCATCTGAAATAAAGCATCCTTGAATACGAACTGGTGTATTTTCTCCCATAGGCAGAAATAACATATCTCCTTTTCCAAGTAATTTTTCTGCTCCAGTACAATCTAAGATTGTTCTAGAGTCAATACTAGATGCAACAGAAAAAGCAATTCTTGATGGAATATTTGTTTTAATAACACCAGTAATAACATCTGTAGAAGGTCTTTGAGTCGCAACAATTAAATGAATTCCTGCTGCACGTGCAAGTTGAGTAATTCTCATAATAGAATCTTCTACTTCTTTTCTAGCAGCAATCATAAGATCTGCCATTTCATCTACTATAACTACTAAATAATTCATTTTTGCTTGTAGATTATCAGGATATAGCTGATTTTCAGATTCAATTTTTTTATTATAATCAGCAATATTTTTAACTCCTTTTTCAGCTAAAACGTGATATCTGCGATCCATCTCCACCACAACTTTTTGTAATGTTGCACTTGCTTTTTTGGGATCACATACAACTGGACATAGCAAATGTGGTACTCCATTATAATTAGATAATTCCACTTGCTTAGGATCTACTAAAACAAGCTTTACTTCATCAGGCCTATAACGAATTAAAATAGAAGCAATAATACTATTTATACAAACAGATTTACCTGAGCCAGTAGAACCTGCAACTAAAAGGTGGGGCATGCGAGATAAGTCTGCACTTCTTGGATTTCCCATAATATCTTTACCTAAAGATACTTGAATACCACCTTTAGCTTCTAACATATCTTTGCTTCCTAAAATCTCTTTAATTTTAACAGCAGAAATAGATTGATTAGGAATTTCAATACCAATCGTACTTTTCCCAGGAATCGGAGCTTCAATTCGTACATCTTTAGCAGCTAAAGCTAATGCAATTTCTTTATTAATTGAACTTATTCTACTAACTTTGGTTCCACTTGGAACAACAACTTCAAACTGAGTTACAGAAGGCCCCATGTGTATGTCTACAACTCTCCCTTTAATTTGAAAATCATTAAGAACTCTTTCTAAATTTTGTTTATTATTAATTAAAAATTGATTAGAGTTTGTTTTCTTTGCTTTCACAGGGTCATCTAGAATTTGTAAGTCTGGTAAAGCATAATTAGGATTATGAGTTGGACTTAAGTTTTCTATATCCAAAACGATTGTATTTTCAGTAACTTCTTGAGGGTGTTCTTCCACATGACGAGGTTCCATATTTTTAAGTTCATCCATATTTTGAATTACTACAGGCTTGCTTGGTGGTAACACTTCTTTTTCTTCTTGATAATTGTTTTCACGTAAACGCTTTTCCAATTCTTTTGCTTTACGAACATTTTCATCTTCCACATCATAAGAAGATACCTCTTCCTCAGCACTTGCTCTATTCTTCATAGATTTAAATCCATTAATAAAATTGTTTAAAGCACTTGATAAATTAACATTGAAGAACAATACAACTCCAAATAATCCAACAAAAGATAGCACAATATAAGTTCCATTTAATCCAAAAAGAGAAGCTGTAACAAATGCAAATATAGAACCAATAATCCCACCACCAATTACAATAGATGTCTGTCCAGAAGAAGATAAAGCAGTATTTGCTCCAATGGAAGCAACACGATCCATATAATTGCTAATCGTTGCATCAAATATATCACTTGCATTCTCACAAGTTTCAATAAACGTTAAATGACTTAACACTAATATCACAATTAAAATTAGATAAAAACCAATATATTTTTGACTAAAAAAATCGGGTAGTTTTCTTTTTATTAACATATAAAACCCTAATATTAATACAAAAATTAAAATAAGAGGCCACCACTCACCCATTAAAAACATAGCAAATTTTTTCAAAAGTGCACCTACAGGTCCAAATCCAAAACCTATCAATCCTATTAAAATTAAAATAAGTCCCGTAAGCTCTACACTAATTCCATTATTTTTTTTATTTTCACTTGATCCTTTTTTCTTTTTTGCCATACTCTATTCACCATTTTCATTATACAAAATAGCTAAAAAAGTGTCAAATAATGTTGGCATTATTTGACATAGTTTTCAAATTTATTTACTAAACATTTAAAAGAAATATTACTTTATTTGAGACTCTATTCTCTTTTTTATTTTCTTTAAAGTAAGCTTTTTAGATTGATCATATTCTTTATGAAAAAAGATTTTAAATAAAGCTACAGGATGCATAATAAAATCAATTGAATCTGCTTTATCAACTAAGGTTAATAACCAAGCTTCTCTATTTCTCGGAATTCTTTTATTCAAAGGGAACATATGAGTTATCATAATGCTTTCTACTTTTGGAGTTACAATATCTCGGCCAAAAACTTTTTTAGAATTTTCTACTGCTTCTCGAGCATGAGTAAAAGCATGTTTTTGAAAAAAAGGTTTTTTCTCCGTAGAATATTGCCAAGGATTTTCATAAAAATCATGTAAAATTCCAGCTACTGCAAGTGATTTATAATCCATTTTAAATCGTTTGCCAATACGATAACAATCATATGCAACACGCAGTACATGAGCATAAACTGACTCATTAATATGATGAGGATAATTTTTTCTTTTTTGCATCTCACTTCGAATTAAAATAGGTTCAATTAATTCATAAAATTCTATATAATCTGCTTTAATCTCTTTTTTTTTTAACTTTGTAGTCTGAATACCATAAATTAAATAAGAAATTAAAGTAATAACTTGTAAGATAACTGTAATATAAATAAAAATAGAAACATTAAATTGAAAAACTAATCCAGCAAACCCTAATAAAATTGTAATGAAAATAATCCAAGTTTTAAATTTTCCTACTAATAAAGAAGCTGATACCCTTTTTTTAAAATAAAAATACAAATTTAATAAAGCAATACAACATTCTAAAAGTAAAACATAAAAAAATGTAGAATTTTTTATTATTAAAATAATTAATAAACCAATCGCTAACATTTTATCTGCTATAGCATCTAACTTTGCTCCTAATTCACTAACTACATGCCACCTTCTTGCTAAAAATCCATCGACAGCATCTGTAAATGCTATAATAGCCGCAACTACTATTAAAGCAATATAATGATTTGTAAGACCCAAAAAAATCACAAAAGGAGTAAAAATAATTCTTAAAAATGTCAACATATTTGGTACATATTTTTTCATATTGACTCACCTTTTCCTTTATAATTGTAACACAAATATTTTAGAAAAAAAATAAAAATTACGTTACAAAAATGTAAGAAAAATCGACAAAAAAACTTAAAGATAAATTTTAAGTTCTTCGTAATTCTCTTTTTCACGGTCTAATATTTTTTGAATCATTTCTTTTATTTTATCATCACAGCCATCATAATGATTTAATAGTTCTTCAAGTTGCACAAGCCCCTTATTAGTCCCTTCAATCATCATTTTAGCTATATGACTATCAGAAGAATCCATCATCGTTTTCATATTTGACATAATATCACTATTCATTTTAACAAAAATCCCTAATTCTTTATCTTCGACTTCATATTTTTTACATAAAGAAATCATTTCACTCTTCAACTTATCATATTCTTTTTTTTGATTTAAAATAGTTTTTGATAAATCTCTTGAGTCTATTTTATCTTCAATAGATTCAATTCCAATAACACCCATATCTAAATTTTGATACAATTTTAAAACAACATCTTTTTCTTTCATAATATCACCAAAATTAGTATGTGTTTATTTAGATATTTTTATTCAAAAAAAGAAATGCATCTCTACACTTCTTGAACAACGGCAATAATCATTGGTTTACATTCAGTTTGTTCATACAAATAATTACTCAAATCAGAACGAATTTCTGTCTTAATTTTATTATAATCAACAAAACCATTAACAATATTTCTTGTGATTACTTCTTCACTAATTGCCTTCATCCCTTGAATAATTTCTTTTGAGTCTTTTACATAAATAAATCCTTTTGTGGTCACTTCAGGCCCAACAAGTAAAACTTTATCTTTTTTGCTTAAAGTTGCACTTATCAAAACAATACCATTATCACTTAACATTTCACGATCTTTTATAACTAACTCACCAATATCATCGCTACTCTTTCCATCAATCAAAGCATCTTTAACTTTGACACGATTTATCTTATTAGTATAAACACCATCTACAAATTCAATAACATCTCCATTTTGCTTCAATAAAATATTTTCATCAGGTATACCAAGTGCCGATGCTAAATTAGCATTATTTACCATATAACGATATTCCCCTTTAACAGGAATATAGTATTTTGGATTCATTAACTTAATCATAAGCATTAAATCTTCTTTAGAAGCATGATGTAAAATATTTTTGTTACTTGGAATGGAAACAATCTTACAGCCAGCCATCGCAAGATCATTTTCTAGTTTAACAATTACTTTTTCATTAGAATCATATCTTGGTTCAGCAAAAACAACTGCATCTCCTTGCTTTAAAGAAATAAATTTATCATATCCATTCACTATTTTATTAATGGCAGCATATGCATTTGCTTTATCATCACAAATTAACAATACAGAATTATTATCATTAATATTTGTTAAATCTCCAATTAAATCACTATCATATTCTAAATAATGGTTTTCATGAGCAAAACGAATAAAATTTTGCAATTTTTTTCCCATAATAACAACTTTCCTATGAGAGTTTTTTAAACCATCAAATATATCTTGTATAGTATATAAATGAGTTGGCAAAACAGAAAATAAAATTCTTCCATCATATTTTTTTACAACATCTGTAAAAAAATCTTGTAATCTGTGACTTGGCGATGTATGTCCAACGTGTTCAGAAAATACAGATTCGCTTAAAAGACATAACACTCCTTGTTTTCCAACATAAGCAATTTTGCCTAAATCCATATCATAAGACTCACGCATCATAGGATCAATAATAAAATCTCCTGTATAACATATAGCACCATGACGAGTATTTACACAATACATCACGGCTCCTGGTACACTATGACTTACTGGCATTGGAAAAATAGAAATATTTCCAAATACTAATTTCTTATTAGGTTTAATCTCAATGATATTTTCTTCTTTTACTCCTAAATCCATTAAAACAAACTTAGTATAATGAGTTGCATAAAATTTAATACCAGGAATAGTACGTGCAAGATCAGCAGCAGCTCCCATATTTTCATAATGACCATGTGTGACAAAAACACCTTTAACTTTTTTCTTATTTTTAACCAAGTATTCATAATCAGGTATAATATAGTCTATTCCATACATGAAGCCTTCTGCATATTTTAAACCACAGTCAAAAACAAAAATATCATCATTTATCTCCATGATATAGGTATTTTTACCCATTTCATCTAATCCACCCAAACTAAAAATTCTTATTTTTTCCATAATAACTCTCCTATCTCATATTTCTTTTAAATTAAATAGCTTCCAAAACGAAACTTCAAAAAAGAATTTTTTAACGTGAGATTATTATAGCAAAATTATTTTTATTTGTAAATTAGTATCGCGTTTCCTTTAGCATAGTTTCCAAAGAAATAATATCTAGTCCTCGGAAAAAAATCGATTCTATCAAAAC
Source organism: uncultured Mycoplasmatota bacterium (assembly GCA_948432605.1). Taxonomy (GTDB): domain Bacteria; phylum Bacillota_I; class Bacilli_A; order RF39; family UBA660; genus Ventrenecus. Next base: position 8,864 of record CAOJCV010000020.1, read on the forward strand.
TTTCAAATTCTTAAGTTCTACTTCTCCATCAATAAATATCAAATCACCTGATTTCACTTTACTATAATTTTGAACAAAATTACTTTTATTAATAAGTAAGGATTCTTTTATAGACTGCTTATTTTTAGATTTACAAAATTTATATTCCAAATTAGAAATAAAGCAATAAGAATTTTTAGAATTTTGTAGTTTTAAAAGCTTCTCTACTTCTTCATAATTTGCTTGATCCACATTTATTTTAAGTCCATTGACTCTAGGTTTATCAAAAGAAGCTTTTGTAGTTAAAACAGCATAAGGAAGTCCTAATTCTTCAAAATAAAGAATAACTTTTTCATCATTTAACAAAAATGTTACAGCCAGTTTACGAGCATTTCCTCGTTCGATAATTTTATCTTTATTTTCTTCTAATGAAATATCGGGTTTAGTTTCATCAAAAACAAGAGCATCTTCTTTAAAAAAACCATAATTTTTCATATTTTGAAAACTTTTCTCCAAATTTACAGCTTGACCATATAAACCAGGAATAATCGTATCGTCATTTATAACTGCATTTACAAAATCTTCTTTGTATTCATTTTCTATTGCTTTGATAGATTCATAAATCGGATCTTTGCTTTGCATAAATTTTGCGATTCTCTCCGTATAATAAAAGCTAAAACACAAAAGAGAAACAATTCCAAATAATCTTAAATATTTATTCATAACGTCACCTAATTCATTCTATGAAACCAACAATTATTTCTTTCAACTTTTTTTACGTTTCTGCATTTTTCACACTACTAACAAATGAAATGGTCTCTGCAATAACTTCAGTAAAATACTTTTTTTCCTGTGTTTCAGTCTCATAATTACGGACTTGTAAACGCCCGCGAATGCAAACAATATCTCCTTTCTTACAGTATTCGCTCGCACGATCGGCAATCCCATTCCACAAAATGCAACGTATAAAATCAGTTTCATAAAGTCCATCATGATTTTTAAAAATTCTAGGAACTGCTAGATTAACTACTGTTCGTGAATGATCATTTTCAGTTTTAATGATTTCTGGAGTTCCAGTTAGTCTACCAATTAAAATAACATGATTCATTTAAATTTCCTCCTTTCAAACCAATTAAAACAAGAAAGAGAAAAACATGCAAATGAGCAATTTTAAGAATTATTGAAATAAAAAATATCATTTTTTTAAATTAGTATACTAAATAAAAAAATTAGAGAAGAAAACTGATATAAAAAGTTTCTAAAACTAAAAAATGAATCTTTTTATTAAAATGTGTAAATTTACAAATAATCATAAAAGATTCACGAAAATAAAACTTTAAATTGACTTATATCAGTTATTTTGTTAAAATTTTTAAAGAAAAGAGAACGAGAGGTGAAAATTTATGGCAAAAAAAGTATCAAAAAAGAAGCCTTTAGTAGTAAATGATAGAAGTCATGCATTAAATGCTACAAAAAGACGTCAAAAACCAAATTTACAAGTAAAAACAATCAATGGTGAAAAAGTAATTATCAGTGCTCGTGAAGCAAAAAAAATCGCTTAATCAGCGTTTTTTTATTTTATATTTTTTTCATATTCAATATCAGAAATTTCATATTTTCTTTTTCCGTTAATAGTTTTCATTATTTTATTAGAAGTCCATCCTACAATTGCTAAAATCAAAAATACAAAGGAACTTAAAGATGGTTTTGATTTAGTAAATAAATCAATTAAAGAAGCTCCTACTCCCATTGAAGTGACAATAGTCAAACTTTTAAAAGACTTTTCGGTAACTTGACTTGATAAACCATCAAACAATTTTTCAGCTGAAGCCAAATAATTTTTTGTCATAGCCCAAATTTGTTGCATATAAGAAACTGTATTAATTAAAGTTTCATAACGATATCCAATTAAATCAAGTGATTCAGATAGATTTGCATCACTTTTCGCAATTCTTTCTCTAGTTTTTAATATAAGAATTCATTTGATTAATTCTAGAATCAATTAAATTAACAATTTTACGATAACCATCGATTTTACTAGAAAAAGATACAATATCTTTACCTTTTATTTTAACATTGGATTTTACTGCATCAATTTTCTCCCAAATAATTCTATGAATATTTAAATAACGATGCAATTGAGCTTTAAACTCACGAATAAAAATTTGTTCTTCTATATTTCTTACGATTAATAAAATAATATTTATTTCCTCTAAATACATCATAGTGTACATTATGATACTCAAAATATTTTTGATTTTCTGTGTTTTTAGCCAAAGATTCTATATGTTCTTTAGACTCATCATTTAGAACAATGAAATATGGATAAACTGTTTCAATATTATCCAATTCTTTTGGAACTGATGCTCCTAAACTAAATAAATAACTTAATGCAGGAGACAATTTGTTCTCATAATAATTTTACTTACAAAAAAACGTAAAGAAAAAATGCTAAAAAGCATTCCTATTAGAAAGTAAAGTTTCTAGTTTTTTTAATTCCAATTCCAATTTTTGTTTTTCTTCTAAAACTAATGATTCAGGAGCTTTTTTACAAAAATTGTCATTAGAAAGTAATTTTTTTCTTTTTTCTATACTAACTTGTAAAGTTTCTATTTCTTTTTCATTTTTCATTTGATCTTCTAGAGTAATTTCTTTTTCATCAAACAATTTTAAAGAATAGTTATGATAAGAAACAGTATAAAAATCTCCTTCTTTTTCTTCTAAAACATGCCCATCCAGTTTTAAGAGTTTTGAAATAAAAGAATAATCCTCATTATTTTGATAAACAACAGCAAACTCTTTACCAATATGATGTTCTTGTTTTAATGTTCGAAAAGTTTTAACAAAAGCAAGAATATCACTTATTTTAGTTTCTTCTGTTTTATAAATTTTAGTTTTATCATAACTAGGATAAGAAGATAACATAATTGTTTCAGAAGAAGCATTTATATTTTGAAAAATTTCTTCTGTAACAAATGGCATGAAAGGATGTAACATTTTTAAAATTCCAATTAATACCTCTTTTAAAACAACTTTAGTCGAATTTTCTTTTAAAGAAAATTTTGCCATTTCAATATATTGATCACAAAAATCTTCCCATATAAATTTATAAAGAATGCTTCCTACATTTTGAAATTCATATTTATCCATATACTTGGTGACATCTTTTATAGTATTTTGATATCTTGTTAAAATCCATTTATCATGATCATTATAAGATTTCTCTTTTTCTTCTATTCCATTTATATTCATCATAACAAATCGTGAAGCATTCCAAATTTTATTAATAAAATTCCAAGTGCTTCGAACCTTTTCTGGATCATAACGAAGATCTGTGCCTTGAGCAGTAGAAGTTGCCAAATAAAATCTTAAAGCATCTGCCCCATACTCTTCTATTACATCCATAGGATCTACTCCATTACCAAGACTTTTACTCATTTTTCTTCCTTCTTTATCGCGAATTAAACCATGAATGTAGCAATATTCAAATGGACGAGTTTTTGTAAAATGTAACCCTTGAAAAGTCATTCGATTGACCCAAAAAGGAATAATATCATATCCTGTAACAAGCATACTCGTTGGATAATATCTTTTAAAGTCTTCTGTAACCTGAGGCCACCCAAGTGTACTAAATGGCCACAAAGCACTAGAAAACCAAGTATCTAAAACATCCTCATCTTGAATCCAATCATCACCAGGTGAATCCATACCAACATATACTTCTTCCCCTTTATACCATGCAGGAATTCTATGACCCCACCACAATTGTCTAGAAATACACCAATCATAAGTAATTTCCATCCAATGATTCATAATTTTTTCATAACGACTTGGTAAAAAATGAACTTTTTGGTTTTTATCTTTTTGAAGTTGCAACACGTCATCTGCAAGTGGTCTCATTTTAACAAACCATTGTTTAGAAACGATAGGCTCAATTGGAACATCTGTTCTTTCAGAATGACCAACATTATGAATAATTTTTTCAACACCTAAAAGATAGCCTTTTTCTTTCAGCTCTTGAACAATTGCTTCTCTACATACAAAACGGTCCATTCCTTGAAAATGAAGCGAATTTTCATTCATTTTACCATCTAAACCAATAACTGTAATTCCTTCCAATTGATGCTTTTTTCCTACTTCATAATCATTAGGATCATGATTAACCGTAATTTTTACAACTCCTGTTCCTTTAGAAGGATCAGCATGAGTATCAGCAATAACAGGAATTTCTCTTCCCACAATCGGTAAAATAACTGTAGAACCAATATACTTTTGATATCTCTCATCATTTGGATTAACAGCTACAGCATTATCTCCAAGCATAGTTTCAGGTCTAGTAGTTGCAACATCTAAAAATTCATCACTATCCTTAATAGGATATTTAATATGATAAAAAGCACCTTCAATATCTTTATAAATAACTTCTTCATTTGACAAAGCTGTCATTGCAAGTGGATCCCAATTGATCATTCTTGTACCACGATAAATTAATCCTTCATGATACAAATCAACAAAAACTTTTCGTACGGACTTTGATAGTCCTTCATCTAATGTAAAACGCTCTTTATTATAGTCTAAACTAAGTCCAAGTTTAGCCCATTGATTTTTTATATTACAAGCATACTCCTCTTTCCAAGACCAAGCATGACGAGTCCATTCTTCACGAGATAAACTTCTAGGATTAATACCAGATTCTTTTAGTCTTTTATCTACTTTAGCTTGAGTAGCAATTCCAGCATGATCCATTCCAGGAACCCATAAAGCATCAAAACCTTTCATTCTTTTATAACGAATACAAGCATCTTGAATCGTTGTATCCCAAGCATGACCTAAATGAAGTTTACCAGTAACATTTGGAGGTGGAATCACAATTGTATAAGGTTCACCATTAGAAACTCCTGAATCAAAATAATGATTCTCTTTCCACAATTCATAACGTCCTTCTTCTACACTTTTATGATCATATTTCTTTTCCAACATTTCCATAAATATCCTACTTTCTATCTTGCTCTTTTTGTCTCGTGCAAGGCACTTTTCACATAACAAACTTTAACCAATTCTTGAAAAACTGCATCATAATCTAAATTTTCATTTGTCTCTAATTCATAATAAACTCTAGTTGTATCTTCTTGAGTTAAAAAAGTAGCAAAAGATAAATATTTTCTTTTTCCTTCATAATTGTTTTTTATATATTGTACCATTTCTTCTGTCATAAAATCACTTATATAAAACATAACATGTTCCCTAGTCTCATAACATACAGAAAAATCTACTTCATAAGCTAAAAAACTAGCTCTCGTATGAAGTAAATGTTTATAAATATCATATTTAAAAAAGTCTTTTGATTCCTCATTATACGGAATCCAAAGATTTTCTTCAAACATAGTTTCTAGTATATCTTCATGATGCACTGTCTCATCCATAGAAACTTCTTCCAAAACACTCATTGGTGTAAAAACCACTACTTTTTTATAATCCTTTTCCATAATACTCTCCTCCTAAAAATAAAAAAGATGATACCAAAGGAGTCACGATAGTGACGGTACCATCCTTAATTTTACTCAAAATTTCTAACGCATGTATGCGGATCCTGCTCCCTTGCAACATTCTAAATAAACGTTTCTTTGTTTTCACCAACCACAAAGTCTCTAAAAAACAATTTATTTATACTCCTCAAGTTCAACACATTTCAAAATTATCATATCATAACTTATTAAAAATATAAAGAATTATTTTAAAAAAATTTTAAATCTAAATAACTATTTTTTCTGTAATAACATCATTAATATGAATAACAATTTCATTTTTTTCATTCACTTCTGTTTTAATAACATCAGATGTTTCAATAGTATGAATTTTACTAATAATTTCCTTTCGTGTTAAATCATAAATATAAAATTCATCCTTTGTAGTACAGGCAAGATAACGATCTACAAAATGTAAGTTAACAAAATCTTCAGTTAAAACATTAGTATTTTGATAATCCTTAATATGGTAATTTTTATTAACATCTTGAGTTATAATATGTTCTCCAGTAAAAGTAACAATCTCTTCTTCTATTCCACTTGTTAATTTTGCTTCATTTTGTTCAATAATCATCCATTCATTATTTTTTAGAGTAATAAAATAATCAGTTAAAAGTGCATCATCTTCTAATTGAGACTTAGGAATACCTATAAAATCATAAGTAGAAGATAATTTAAGAACTGGTAAATCATTTAACTCTAGTACTCCAAAATGCTCTTTAGATTCAACAATAAACAAATTATTTTTTAAACCAATTTGATAATTCTTGACTGATGCATAAGAATTAGTTTTAAAAGACAAATTATTCTTTATATCAAATAGAAAAACTTCATGACTATCTTTTTCTTCAGTATCTTTTAAAAAGACATATCGATCATTAACCATTGGTAAATATAATTGTTCTTCTGGAACGTAAGAATCTATTGCATAGGAAGAATCATTTTCATAAGAAGACCCATAATCACAATAAGTATGCTCACAAGTATAAGTACCAAGCAACTCATTTTTTTCATTATAAAACCATAATTTCCCATCAAACAAAAATTCTTTATCTACATTTTCCTTTTCTTTAGTAACTTGATTAGATTGCGAATTCAAATAAAAACTATATCCTGTAAGAGGCAAAAAAAGAAAAAGAAGAACGATAATTACAATAAGACTAATCTTTTGCAATTTTTGACTCATTGTTATTCCTCCTTTTCATCTTCTTTTGGATCATTTTCTTCTTGATCATTAGGTTCATCTGGCTTCGTTAAAGATGTACTAAATGTATGTTTTTCAAAAGTACCAGTAGAAGAAGCGATCTCAGCAATAATTTCATCTTTATTAATTGTAATTTTAAAAGCCTTACTATAATCAGATACATTTAATTTTAAACCTTTTTCTTCTTCTTTCTCGTCATATAAATAATCAATTTTATCTTTGTTATCATAACGATATAAATGAACACGATTATTAACTACTCCAGCATAAAAATCTCCATATAATTCTACATAATTATAAGAATCTTTATAATCCTCTTTAAATCCATGAACAAAATAATTATTATTACTATCTATTGTTTTCAAATGAGTTCCATTATAATCTACTATTGGATTTTTCTTAAATTCCATATCTACTGGAGCTCCATTTAACTGATATAACTTAAATCCTTCATCTGATTCTACTACATAATAATCCCCTAATTTTTTGATACTATTATATTCAAATTTCAAAATAGGAGATACACCACTTTCTGTAATACTTGCCACTCCAAATTTAGAAGAATTTGCTGATACTGCTATAAAAGGAGCATTTTTAGGTGTTTCAAACTTCACATCTTCGCTATTTGTATAGCTTCCAGTATCCACACTTTTATAAAGAGCGATTTCTTTTTTATCAACTAAATCATATAAAACAATTTGATCTCCATCTTGAATAAAAATAAATCTCTTATTAGCAACAGGAATTGTTCCAAGTTTACTAGATTGATCTTCTTCTTTTGAATTGCCTCGTGTTTCATGATAAAAAGAATCTTTAGCTAAAAAACATTTTTCTAATTTTGAAGTATCTTTATTAATAACATTATAATTTTTACAAGAATACTCTCCCACTATTTCTCTTTTAGCTTCATCTGCATATAATATTAACTTTCCATCAAAATAGCTCATATAAGGTATTTTTGCAGATAAATTTCCTTCTAACAAATTCAAAGATACATTTTCAACATCAGTTCCAATATATCGATTAATATTTAATTTTTGATCTACTAATTCATAATCATAAGATTTAGTTGTTTTATTAAGCTTATAATCTTTGTAAGTTTCCACAGGATTATAAGAATCATTATATAATTCTATTCCTTCTAAACTCATTTTATTTCCTTTATAATCTACAGCATAAAGTTTTTCTTCATGAACATATAAAACATATTGATCTAGTAAAGATGCATAATCAAAAAGTAAATCCGATAACACTTCATTTCCAGTTGAAGATTCAAAAATATGGTATTTATTAGAAGCATCTTTTGTTTTAAAATAACTTTCATTTGCTCCTACAATAGTAGAAGTAGTAGCTTTCGTTAAAATTTTATTTTCTAAACTAGCAATATAAGAATTATTATTTTTATCTTTAACAACAACGCGAGATAGTGCTTCTGTAGAAGGAAGCAAACCAATATATTCATAAGTATAAGGTATAACTGTCGTAATTCCATCCAAAGAAATTTTCTCAAGTCCAAAATTTCCCTCTTCATCTTTTAAAATCACATATTCTTTATACTCTGGATATAAAATAACATCAGAAAGATTTTTTATAACCTTCTTCTCTACTATATCATAAAGAGAAATAATAGAATCTGTGCTCTTTTCATGATCAATCAAAAAGACATAACGTTTTTCATAAATCTCACTACGAAGAGTTAATTTTTTTCCATATTCATCTACTCTTCTTACACCATCTAAAGTGTCATCTAAATTTAAAAAGGCAACAGCACATAACTTTTCATCTTTATTTTTACACTCATAACTTCCTAATTCTGTTTCACCCTCTAAAAAAACTAAAGTACCATTTTCATAACGATAATTATCAGACTTCAAAATAACATCTGGCTCTTTTTTAGGTTCTTCCTCATTTTTATTTACAAAACAAAAATAAAGTATTATAAAAATAAGAAGTAAGACAAAAACAATAGATCCCAAAATCATAATTTTCTGCTTTTTAGAAAAAGAATTCCATTTTTCTTTAATTTTAGTCCCTAACCCTTTTTTCTTTGTAATTTCCTCTTTCACTTCTTCAAAATGAGGATCTTCTTCTAATTTTTCTATTTCTTCTTGAAATTGCTCTTCAGCATCCTCTCTTTGACTATCGAAATCTTCCATATAAAGTGTCTCCATATTATCTAATGCTTCTATCGATAAATCTCTCAAAGTTTTAACTTCTTTTGTATCTTCTAAAACTTCTTTTTTTATTTCCTTTTTTTCATCCATACTAGTACACTCCTATTCTCCTAATATTATATCAATCCTTGTTTTGATTTACAACTAGTAAATTTGAAACAACAGGATAAAATTATAGTTTGAATAAAGAAAAGGCATCCAAGTAAGTAAATAAAA
>CAOJCV010000021.1 GCA_948432605.1 uncultured Mycoplasmatota bacterium
CCTGAAAGTCAATCATATTTTTTCAATACTTTTATAGAATTAAAATAGAGGAAGTGAATTATGTTTTTATTATCATTATTAAAACAAATGATGTTTTTTACAGGAAGTTATTCAAACAATGTTTTTCCTGAACCATTAAAGGAAAAAGAAGAAAAAGAATGTATTCAAAAAATGTTACAAGGAGACGAAATTGCAAGAAACAAACTTATCGAACACAATTTAAGATTAGTCGCCCATATCGTAAAAAAATTTGAAGTAAATGCTGATGATACTGATGATTTAATTGGAATTGGAACAATTGGACTAATAAAAGGCGTAGACTCTTTTGATTTCGATAAAAATATTAAATTAACTACATACATAGCCAAATGTATTCAAAATGAAATTTTAATGTACTTTCGAAGTGTAAAAGGAGAAAATATAAAAAATGTTAGTTTAAATGATTCCATAGGACTAGATAAAGATGGAAATGAAATTAGTCTTATGGAAGTAATAAAAGACAATACAGAAGATTTTGCAAATACACTCCAAACAAAAGACAATATACTTCTAGTGAATGATTATTTAAAAGTATTATCTAAAAGAGAAAAAGAAATATTAACAAAACGCTATGGCTTAATGAATCAAAAAGAAATGACCCAAAAAGAAATTGCCAAACAAATGCATATTTCAAGAAGTTATGTTTCTCGAATAGAAAAACGTGCTTTAACCAAAATATTAAAAGAATTCAAAAAAAACAACAATTAAAAACTCTTCAAAAAAGAGTTTTTAGTAATTAATATTTTGATTATTTTAAAGGCCATTCTTTTCTAATCGTAAAGATAAAAAAGTATTATCAAATGAATTAGGAAGATATACTAAATCACTAGAATCAATTTTAAGTGTTTTAGTTTTTGTTTGAATATTTTGATACTTAGAATTTCTTAAATAAAAACCTTCATCTGTTTTTCCCATAAAAGGACTACAAGTTTTTCCTAAAAATACAGAATCAGAAAGAACGCAATTTTCTAAACAAACCTTTCCAATAGGACTACAATATTTATTTTGGATTACATTTCTATAACCAACAAATCCCCCATTCCATAAAGCTTCTTCAAAAGTAAGCTGAGACAACGATAAATCACGAATAAAAATATTACTATATGGATGTAAAGAAGAAATAAGTCCTACTCCATTATTATTTGAAAATATTGTACCATTTTCTAATTTATGATGATTCCCTAATATATATAATGATCCGGTAAAATTTTCTAAAGAAAGAGCTTTAATCACAAAATTTTTAAAATTATTTTTAATTGAAACAACATAGTTTCCACTTTCTAAATATTCTAAAGAAAAAAAATCTTGTACTTCTGAAATATCAATAATCCCATCAACACATTGAGTAAAAATGTCTGGATGAGTTACAGGATGTTCCTTTTTAGAAAAAATCATATGATCATTTGCAATACAAGGAATATCTTTAAAAATAGATGGAATATCTTTTGTAATTACAATATCTTTTTTTAAAGAAATAACAAGTAAAGAATTATCAAGATATTCTAAAATTGCTTTTAACAGCTCTTTTTCATTAGATACAGATCGAACCTCTTTTTTCTTCTCATAAGAATGATATTGAAAATCAACTTTTGATTTTGATAAAAACACAACTTGATTTAAATTTAAATTTTCAAAAAAAGCTACTTTTTTATTTGCATTCGTATAAATATGAAATTTTTTTCTAACATTTGCTTCTTCAAAAGACAAATAAACTGTCGACTTAAATTTACTCATGTCAATCGCTTTCATTTTCTTTAAATTAAAATGGGAAGAAAAATAAAGAAAAAGAGAAGTCTTTGGATTTATATTTTGTAAAGCATTAAAATCTTCTAAACAACGAATTTCTATTTTTAACATATAATACACCTCTTTTTAAATGACCTTATTCTACCATATGTAAAAAAAAGAATAAAGAAAAAAAATTGTATTTCTACAATTATTTATCAGTTGATCCAAATCCACCTGTTCTTTTTCCTTTAGCTTCATCATTATCAATTATAAGATATTTTTGAAATATGACCTGACCAATAACATCACCCTTTTTTACTTCAATTTCCTTATCAGAGCAGTTAAAATATTGAAAATAAAAATGACCATCATTTGTTTCGTTTCCATAATAATCGGCGTCTATAATACCTATACTATTTGCCATCAAAAATCCTTTTTTAGGTCCAGAACTACGATTTACTAACATATAAAACTCATCATCTTCACAGTAAGCTTTTAACCCTGTAGGAATTAATGTAGGTTTTATTCCAGGTTGATATACAGGAATAATAATATCTTCTGCTGCCTCTACATCATAACCTGATGCTAGTGCAGTACTTCTTTTTGGCAAATGTATTCCCTTTTCTTCATAACCTTTAGCGATTTCAAATCCTCTATGTCTCATTTTAATACCTCTTTCTATAAAACAACTATATTATCTTTGGAATAATAATAGATTGTTTTACAAATAAATTATATCATACCCAAAAGAAAAAAATAAGAAAAGTTAACAACAATTTAGATTTTCGCTTTAAAATTTAAGTAAAACAGAAAATCAGTCCTAAGCAAAATAATTGTAAAAAAACTGAACTCAAAGACTCTAAACAATTTCGTTTTCTTCTACAAAACTATAATAAGAATTTTCTCCTATTACCACGTGATCTAATAATAATATCCCTAAAAGTTCTCCACTCTCTTTAATTCTTTTTGTAACAAGTTTATCACTTTTACTAGGAACTGGATTTCCTGATGGATGATTATGAATACACAATATTTTAACAGCGTTATTTAAAATAGCCTCTCTAAATATATCCCTAGGATGAATCATACTTTGATTTACAGTTCCAATAAATAATACTTTTTCACTTAATATATAATTTTTAGTATCCAAAAAAAGAACCAAAAATTTTTCTTGAGTAGATCCTTCAAAATAATTTTGATAAAAATGCCATACATCTTTTGTTTCTTTAATTTTTCTTCTACCTTCAACAGTCTCTTTATTTCTTCTTTTAGCAAATTCTAATGCTGCTAGTATAGTAATAGCTTTAGCTTCTCCCATTCCATAAATTTCTAAAAGAGAAGAAAGTCTTAAATTATCAAATCCTCCAACCTCTTCTTCTTTTTCCAATATTTTTAAACTTAAATCTTTTACAGACAAATTCTTTGTTCCACATCTTAATAAAATTGCCAAAAGTTCTACCTCGCTTAAAAATGCAAATCCATACATTTTAGCTCTTTCTCGAGGTTTCTCACTTGTTGGCATATCTTTTAATAAAAAACTCATAATTCCATCATCTTTTCTAACATTTTTTTATTTAAAAGAACAATAGCTTCCTTATCTTTTGTTTTTTCTAACATCAAATTATATTTATAAAATAACTCACTATCTACTTGAACTGAAAGTTTCTTTTTATAATAATGAATATTATCTTCCAACAAAACTTGCTCAATTTTTTGTAAGTTTTCTTCACTTAAAGATGCCCCAACTAAAATACGATACTGATTTTGATCCTGATAAATAATAGAGTTTGAAATATTTTTTTGGGACTCTATTGCATTTTCTAAATTTTTAAAAACACCAGTTTGCAAAACAAATAAGTCTACAATCTGAGGATTTGTTTCTGGAATATAAATTTTTAATGCTGGTAAGGCTAAAATTACACCCACAAAAATCGCCAAAAAAAATACAAAAAGCTTCTTTTTCATAAATACCTCCCATAAAAAGAAAATACCAAAAAAAAGAAGTGAAACTTGTCGAAAAAACTTAAATTTCACTTTTTGTAATAAAATAAATTTTTTTATTTTTATAAAAAGCATAAAAAATATTTTCTATTTCAAAATTTTTCTTATGTAGCTCATCTTTTAGCCAAAACTTATCTTTATTTAAAAAATCTAAAGTTTTTTTATTAATCTCACCATCTAGTATCAATGGCATAGGATAACTTGTCGAAAAACGAAATAAATTATATTTAAAAATAGACAATTTACCATTTGGTTCTAAAAAAGCATATTCAATTTCTCTTAAATCTTTTACTTCTTTTTGACGCATTGAAAGTAATAAATCATCCATGCTATAACGTTGACGAACCATCTCTTTATAATTTACTTTACCATTGCAAATAATCAAAGAAGGTTTTCCATCAAAAATTCGCCGAAATGTTCGAGACTTTATACTGATATAAGCAAGTAAAACTTCTAAAAATCCCAGTAATGTTAGTGGAATTACTGTTAACCATAAAGATTTTTCAATATTTTCTATAGAAATTGCTACCAATTCAGCCATTAAAATAGATACAATTAAATCAATAATTCCTAATTGTCCAATTTCTCTTTTACCCATAATTCGATATAATAACACAATAAAAAAGTAGAAAAAAACAGTTCTTATAATTACATTTATTAACTCTTGCATTCTATCACCTAAATTTATTATGGATCAATTCTATTTTTTTTAAACAATCATATAGTATATTAGGTGATAAATTTGAAAACTTTAAAAATATATGGAAAAACAATTACAAAATTTCTTGCTGCACTTTTCACATTAGCTCTTATACTTGCCCTTTTTAATAGTCTAAATTTACTTTATTCAAAAGCAACAGACATTATTATTATGATCGGAATGGTTCTAACACTTTTTATAATAGGCTTTTCATATGGCAAAAAAGCAGAAAAAAAAGGCTATTTAGAAGGCCTTAAAATAGGTGGATGTTTAATATTCCTAATGATAATAATCAATCTTATTTTTTATCAAACTGGCTTTTCTTTTGAAAGAATCATTTATTATAGTGTATTAATTCTTTCAAGCACCTTAGGATCTATGATGGGAATTAACAAAAAAAATTAAGAAAACACTTCTACAAACAAATAAGCATTTTCTTTTTTTTCCACATAAGAATCATGACTATAATACATTTTAGTAATAGGATTCACTTCTTCTTTAAGATACCCTTTTTGAATAAGTTCTCCAAGAGTTACCTTATCATCAAAAAGACATTGATCGTCAAAATAACAGTTCATTGCTGCTTCAGTAATTTTTTTTTCACTTACTAATATAACCATTTCATCATGTCGTTTTTGCACTTTCAAAATTGAGAAAGATACAATAAGCAAAACACTTAATAAAAATGTTGCAAAAATAATTTTGAACGATTTCATTTACTCTCCAAAATAATTTTTAACAAAATCATCACGATACTCTAATAAAGTATCGTTTTTAATAGCTTCACGAATTTCTTCAGTAAGTGAAATTAAGAAACGAATATTATGAATTGATAATAATCTTGCTCCAAATGTTTCATCAGCATTTATCAAATGTTTTATATAAGCTTTTGTATAGTTTTTACAAGCATAACAATCACAAGAATCACTAATTGGCGTATAATCTTTTTTATATTTCGCATTTTTTAAATTAATTTTACCATTTTTAGTTAAAGCATGTCCATGACGAGCCAATCTTGTTGGCGAGACGCAATCAAAAATATCAATTCCTCTTATTACACCTTCAATAATATCAATTGGCTCTCCAATACCCATTGCATATCTTAATTTATCTTCTGGCAAGTATTCTGTAGAATATTCGAAAGCTTTATACATATCCTCTTTTGATTCATGATCATTTGCTACTCCACCAATGCTATAACCATCAAATCCAATTTTTACTGTTTCTTCAGCACTAAATTTTCGTAAATCTTTATAATAGCCACCTTGAACAATTCCAAACAACATTTGATCTTTATTTGTAAACGCATCCTTCCCTCTTTTAGCCCAACGAAGAGTTCTTTCTACACTATTCTTTAAATATTCATAATCAGCACTAGCAGGAGGACATTCATCAAAGCTCATGATAATATCGCTTCCTAAATCACTTTGAATTTGAATAGATTTTTCAGGTGTTAAAAACAATGAATCTCCATTATATTGGTTTTTGAAATGTACTCCTTCTTCTGTAATATCTTTAGGTTTTGCCAAAGAAAAAACTTGAAATCCACCTGAATCAGTTAAAATGGGTCCATTATAATTCATAAACTTATGAAGACCTCCAGCATCACGAACTATTTCCTCTCCAGGCCTTAACCATAAATGATATGTATTTGCAAGAATAATACCTGCATTACAAGCACTTACTTCCTCTGGACTTAATGTTTTCACAGTCGCTTGTGTACCCACGGGCATAAACATAGGTGTTTCATATAGAACTCCATTATAAACAATCTTCCCTAATCTTGCTTTAGTTTGATTTTCTTTCTTTTTTACTTCAAATTGTAACTTCATTATACTTCACCTACACCAAAATTATTTATAAAACTAATATAACATAAATAAAATTAAATGAAAAGAATTAATAAAGAAAAAGCTAAAAAATAACTTTAAATCATTAAAATAAAATGAGTGTTTACCATTTTAATTAACTAAAATACTGTAATTATAAATCTATACTTGATTTTTTTATCAAACTACTATAATATATAAAGCTAGAAAGTGAGGAAAATTTATGCTTGATAATAGAGAAACAAGAGAAAAAATGAAAAAAGAAAGGGAATACTTAGAAAAGTTAAAACTTAATAATACTAATAAGGTAGACGGTCGTGTTTTAAGTGAAGCTGAAAAGCAAGCTTTATTAAATAGTACTCCTTATCATGGAGACCTTGAACAAAAAGTGAAAGATCGTCATTTAGCTAGAATTGCAAGACATGCAAAACCTTCAAAAAATCGTTAATAAAATAAAAACGAAGTTTGAATTACAAAAAAGAATTTAAAAAGTTAATTTTTTAAATTCTTTTTTTATTTGCTTACTTGCTTATAATCATCTTTTTTTATAAACATAGCATCTCCAAAAGAAAAGAAACGATATTCTTTTTTGATAGCTTCATTATAAGCATTCATGATAAATTCTTTTTTTGAGAAAGCTGAAACCAACATTACTAATGTACTCTTTGGCAAATGAAAATTTGTGATCAAACAATCAATAGCTTTAAACTCAAAGCCAGGATAAATAAAAATATCTGTATAACCTTCGCATTTTTTAAAAATATTATGTTTGTGAATTACTGTTTCTAAGACCCTCGTTGATGTTGTTCCAACCGCGATAATACGTCGTCCTTCTTCTTTAGCAAGATTCAAAACAAGAGCAGTCTCCTCACTCATTTGATAATATTCACTATGCATATGATGCTTTGTAACATCACTTACTTCAACAGGACGAAATGTACCAAGACCAACATGTAATAAAACATTAGTTACAATGACACCTTTTTTCTGTACTAAATCCAAAAGTTCATTTGTAAAATGAAGACCAGCTGTAGGCGCGGCAGCACTTCCAGAAACTTTCGCATACACAGTTTGATAACGATCTTTATCTTCCAATTTTTCATGAATATAAGGTGGCAATGGCATACTACCTAATTTATCTAAAATTTCTAAAAAGATTCCTTCATAAATAAACTTTACAACAACCATCCCTTCTGTCTTTTTTTCCATCACTTCGGCTATTAATAAACCATCTCCAAAAGATATTCTAGTTCCAACATGAAGTCTTTTAAATGGCCTAGATAAACACTCCCAAGTATCTCCACAAATTTCATTTAAAAGAAGAAGTTCAATTTTAGCATTTGTTTCCTCTTTCAATCCAATTAATCGTGCAGGTATAACTTTTGTATTATTTAAAACAAGAACATCCCCCTCTTTAAGATAACTTAAAATATCTTCAAAATGCTTATGTTCTATTTCTCCAGTAAATCGATCCATCACCAAAAGTTTAGATGAACTTCTATTTATTAATGGAGTTTGAGCGATTAATTCTTCTGGTAAATCATAATTAAATTCTTCTGTACTCAACTTTACTCACTCCTTATTTTTTCTTGTTAATGACAAAAAGTTTTCTACTTTGTTATACAACTCTTCATTAATATCATCAATTGATCGAATACGTTGATTAGAAACACAATGAATTGTCATAAAATTATATAATTCTGCCAACTCTAAATATGTTTTTTCGGCATTCAGCATATGAAGTTTATCCATTTCATTTTGATCTAAAGATTCATATAAAGAACGTTTTTTTCTTAATTGCTCTCCATATTCAAATGGCATATATAAAAACAAGATCATATCTGGACGTGGAAGTCCAGCAATTTCATACTCCAAAAGCTCCAATTTTTTATAAAATTTTAATCTTTCATCCTTATTTGCTAATTTAGAGCCTTGATGAGCCATATTAGAAATTGTATAACGATCCAATATAACAATATTTCCTGCTTCTAAATTCTCTTTAACATCACTTATATTATATAATCGATCAGCTACTGTATACATACTAAAAACTAAAGGATCAACATGACTTGATCCCTCAGGAAACCACCCATCAGAAATTGCAGACTTTCCTAAAAGAGGCCCACCAACTATTTTTCCAGTAGGCGAATCATATACAGGAAAACCTTTTAAATAAACGTTTTTTCCATTCGATTTTAATTTTTCTACAAGTAATGTCGTTTGTGTTTCTTTACCACTACAATCCGTTCCTTCTACTACAATAATATATCCTTTTTTACTCATTTTTTTTGCCTTCCTTTATAAATTTTTATTTAATAACTCTGAAATATCTAAACACCATTCAGAAGCTAGATCTCCTTGTATTTGCATTTCTTCTAATAATTCTCTTTGAATTTGAGTTAAATTTTTTGAATCATAACGAATTGCCAAAATTTTATCATCTAAAATTTGAGCACAATGCATGCAATGTAATCTTTCAATTAATAAATTAGATTGATCAAAATAAACTCTTTCTTCACTATCTTTAAGACTATTTAAATATTCTTCGCAACTCTTTTTTTCTTGCATCTTGCTCAACAGAATTTGTCTTTTCATTTAAAAACTTTTCAGTAAGGATCTTTTGCAAACATTTTCTAGTTCATAATAAGGAATTTCTAAATATTCTTTTTTTCTATTTTGCAATTCAATTTAATTTCTATTCTTCCTTTAAAATAATGTCCCATTATGAGATATTTTCAAATGATCATAAGCTTTTTCTTCTGCTACCCGTCCCCTTGGAGTTCGTTTGATAAATCCTTCTTGAAGTAAAAACGGTTCCACAACATCTTCTATAGTTGATACTTCCTCTCCTATACTTGTTGCAATTGTTTCTACGCCAACAGGTCCACCATTAAACTTTGTAATTAAACTTGTCAAATATTCAATATCGACAGCATCTAAGCCATATTCATCTACTTTCAAGCGTTTCAAAGAAGAGTTACAAAGATCATAAGTTATTTTTTCATCTTTTTGAACCAAAGCAAAATCTCTTACACGCTTAAATAATCGATTTGCAATTCTAGGCGTTTTTCTACAACGTCTCGCGATCAATCTAGCTGCATCCTCTTCAATCGGCATATTAAGAACTCGACTAGTACGAGTTACAATAGATAATAATTCTTCTTCTGTATAATATTGAAGCTTTGAAATAATCCCAAAGCGATCCCTTAAAGGACTAGAAATATCACCAGCTCTAGTTGTTGCTCCAACTAAAGTAAAAGGAGGTAAATCAATTTTTAAATTTCTACTTTTACCATCACTATTTAAAACAAGTTCAAGTTCAAAATCTTCCATTGCAGGATAAAGTATCTCTTCAATAAACTTTGGCATACGATGAATTTCGTCGATAAATAAAACATCTCCTAATTCCAAAGTCGACAAAACAGCAGCTAAATCACCACTTTTTTCAATCGAAGGACCACTTGCTGTTTTTAGATTCACTCCTAATTCATTTGCAATAATATGAGCTAATGTTGTCTTACCAAGACCAGGAGGCCCATACAGTAAAACATGATCTAATGATTCATTTCTTATTTTACTTGCCTCAATAAAAACTTTTAAATTGCTAGTAATCTCTTCCTGACCAACATACTCTTCTAAACTTTGAGGTCTAATATTAGATTCAAATTTATCACTTTCTAATTGTTCTGGTTCTAAAATATTTTCTTCCATAACCCACCTACTTTAATAATAATTTTAATGCCTCTTTTACTTGCGCTTCAATAGATACACTAGAATCTATATTTGGCAATATTTTTTTTATGTCAACAGTTTTATAACCTAATCCTTCTAAAACACTGACAAGTTCATCAAACCCAGATATAGTAGAAGAATTTTGCGTTGGAGCTAATTTTCCTTTTAAATCTAATATAATTTGTCGTGCTACTTTATCTCCAACTTTTGGAAATTTTTTTAAATAAAGGATATTTTCTCTATCAATAGCATCTATAATTCCTGCTACACTACCAGTTGCCAGCATAGGCATCACAAGTTTCGGCCCTACACCTTTAACATTAATAAGTCTTAAAAAAAGATTTTTTTCTTCTTTAGTTTTAAAACCATACAATAAATGTTCATCTTCCTTTATTTGTGTATAAACATAAACTTTTGCCTCTTCATTAAGTGTAAAAGAAAAAGGATTTGATACATAAATTAAATATCCTACTCCATTACATTCTAAAACAATAAAGTTTGATTCTGTTTCACTAACTATTCCTTTTATATAATCATACATTCTAAAACCACCATATTAATTTTACCATACATTTGTGCTTAAAAAAAGCTTTAAATAATTTATTTTTAAGATAAATAAATTTCAAAATAAAAAACACAATCAATCGATTGCATTTTTTATTTTCTTTTACGATATAAAACAACACTTGATAAGCCTAACAAAACAATAGAAGCAACTAAAACATACAAAAGGATAGAATCACTTTCACTTTTTACATCTTTTTGATTTTCTTCTATTATTTCTTTATTTCCATAAGAAATAACATATCTACCAGTATTTTCTCCACTTATTTCTATCTCATTTTGTGAAACTCTTTTATATTCTAATTCATGCAAAGTATTGTTTTTAATCTCAAATATTTTTAAAGAATCGTTTATACTATCAATTGTCAATAATACTTTTTCTACTTTTGGAGTTACTCTTTCATTAGAATCATTCTGAAAATATAATTCAAAACAATCATTATGAACTGATACCAAATCTTGAAATTTTTTAGGTAAAAGAAATTCAGCTTTCTTTAATTTTATATCTTTTATATTATTGTCTTTTGCTAAAATTACTTTTATGCCATCTAAATAATAGTATATATTTTTTTCTTGAGATTCCTCATCATTAGATGGTAAATCGATTGTATTATCATTATCAGATGGATAAGTATTATTATCTTCAGCCGGTTTACTTGGAGGGATAATAATTTCAGAATTCGAATCATTTTCTTTATTTATCCAATTTACAGTAGCTTTAAGTGTTCCAATATTGCCAGCCATATCTTTAAATTTGAAAGTAAATTCTCCATTTTCTGTAAATATATGAGTAGGCCCACCATTTAAAATGATAACATTTTCTTCATTAAATTGAATTGTTGCAGTAACATCTTGGTTTGTTAATCCAGTAATACTATAATGAATTGTTCCAATAGGAGCTATTTTATCAATCCAATTTACTACAGCTTTAATATTTCCTTTATTTCCTGCTTTATCCACAAATTCAAATATAAATTCTCCATTTTCACTAAAAGTATATGTATCTTTGCCATCATTGTTTATAATTTGAATTTCTTCACTCATATCGGTTAAAGAAACTACAACATCTTGATTAGTTAATTGAAGATTACTATATTTAATATTTGCAGTTGGAGCAATTTTATCGATCCAATCTACTCTAGCAATTACTTTACCTTTATTTCCTGCTTTGTCCATAAATTCAAAAGTAAACTCGCCATTTTCTTCAAAAATATATTCTTTTGAACCATTATTATTTATAATAATAATTTCTTCATTATCTTGAATTAAAGTAACTATTACATTTTGGTTAGTAAAATCAGTTGTACTATATTTTACTTCTGCAGTTGGATCAATTTTATCAATCCAATCTACCTTTGCTGTTACAACACCTTTATTCCCTTGACTATCTATATAAACAAAATTAAATTCTCCATTTTCTTCAAAAACTTTTTCATTTGAACCATCATTATTAATTATCGTTATATTTTCTTCACTAAATGTAACAGTAGCTACAACATTTTGATTTGTTAGATTTGTCGTAGAATAAGTAATTGTTGGTATAACATTTGATTGTTTAATATTATTTACTGTCGCAGTTACACTACCTTTATTACCAGCTTTATCTACAAACTCAAATGTAAATGATCCATTTTGAACAAAAGTATATTCTTTCGAACCATTATTATTCGTAATAGTAATTTCTTCACTTTCGTTAAATAATGTTGCAATAACATCTTGTACAGTTGGGTCTGTAATATTATATTTTACTTCTGCTGTTGGTGCAATTTTATCAATCCATTCTACTTTTGCAACAGAGCTTCCTTTGTTACCTGCTTTGTCTACAAACTCAAAAGTAAATTCTCCATTTTCCTTAAATTCATACTCTTTTGAACCGTTATTATTCGTAATAATAATCTCTTCATTAGTAATTAAAGTAGCAATGACATTTTGATTTGTAAAATCTTTTATAGAGTAACTTATTGTGCCTTTTGGTGGTGTCTTATCAATCCAGTCTACCTTAGCTGTTGCAGTACCTCTATTGCCAGCTTTATCAACGAATTCAAAAATAAACGTTCCATTTTCTGTAAAAATGTACTCTTTTGAGCCATTATTATTTATTACTTCTATACCATTCGCAACTTCTATTGTAGCAGTTACATTTTGATTTGTTGGAGATGTAATATTATAAGTAATCTTAGCTGTTGGTGCTTGTTTATTAATCCATGTTACATCTGCTGTTGAAGTACCTTTATTACCAGCTTTATCAACAAATTCAAATGTAAACGTTCCATTTTCTGTAAAAGTATATTTATTAGAACCTTTATTATTTGTAATAGTTACTGGCTCATTTGTATTTAATGTTACTACTACATTTTCATTTGTAACATCATGAGTACTATAAGAAATAGTACCAACAGGAGGTATCTTGTCAATCCAATTTACAACAGCATCTATTGTTTTTGATTCTCCAAATTCATCAGTATATTCAAATGTAAACGTTCCATTTTCTTCAAAAATGTATTCTTTTGAACCACTATTATTTGTTACAGTAATATTTGCATCAGACTCTATTGACGCTGTTACATTTTGATTTGTTGAAGTTGTTATATCATAAACAACATTAACATCTGCTGTAACTTTTTTAGTGACATCTTCATATAAGTTAATTAAAGAAGCAGCAACAAAAATATTGTCATAAGATTCAATTACTAATTTTACATATTGTCCATAAACAGACTCTTTAAAACTAATATGTTTTAAGCTATCATCTTTATCAACATTTTCAAACTTAGCAACTTCTTGCCAATTCTCACCATCTTCACTTACAAATACTTGACCATTTTTCATAAAACCATAAGATTCTAATGAAGCATCAAGATGAGCATAATCTAACCCGGATATATATCTTGGCGTATTTATTTTTAAAGTAATAAATGCTTCTTTTCCAGCAACAGATACAGCAAAATCAGAATGCCATTGTGTATTAGGATTTGCATCGATTACATTTGGAGCATAATATGGTCTTTTTGAATCTTTTGATTGTGAAATATAATCATGTATAGACAAATTTTTTACAGGAATATATCGCATAGTATCTGGTTGATTATCCTCAGTAAATTCAAATTCAAGTATATTACTTGGAAGCGTAATACCAAAAGCTTTCTTTCTAACTTGTAAAACTCTATTGCCAATTACAACTGGTTCTTGTTTTGTGTATGAAGTCCATGTATCACTATCTTTAAATTTCCATTCTAAAGTTGAAATATCTTGAAGACCAATTAGACGATTTTCCAAATCATTAACATAAGGATTTAATTTTAGCTCATCTGCTTCTTTTAATTGTACTGAATAAACAGTTTCTGAATTTCCTAGCTTAATTTTAATTCCATTTTCTACACTAAGTTGAGCTATTTGTTCTTTTGTAAGATTATAACTATGTGAAGAAGCCTTATTCCATGTTGTTCCACCATCTAAAGAATATTTCCAATCATTATCATACTGTGAATCCACCAACTCTAATTTAGCATTTTCTTCTTCATCAAAAGAGAAATTTGCCACAATTTTTATCGTAGTATCTTGATAGAAGTTAAATGCCCTTGCTGCAACCCAATTACCATTAGTTCTATCTGCAACAATTTTTATATATTGTACTCTTTGAGGAATATCAATGTCAAATGATTTAATATTAGCCATTGCTTGTTCCAAAGAATCCGCATTATTAGAATATGTAATTCCTTTTTGATTTTTTAGAACTATCCAGTTTTCACCATCCATACTTCCCCAAATTGTACCATCATAAATCTTACCATTTCCACCTCCAGCTGGTACAAATTCAACAGCAGAAATATTATATGGTTGATCAAATTTAACAGTAATAAATCTTTGATTATCAGTTCCATTCCATGCACTGTGCCATCTAGTATTATAGTTTCCATCTAATGCGAACGATGCACTTCCTCCATTATTAGTAGCTTCAGTAGAAACAGATTCTAAACTTAAATGAGAAATCGGAATATATTTTCTTTTTTCATTTACAATATCTTCTGTAAAAGTAAATTTAGAACTTGTGTTAGATGCAAGATGTGTACCAGTAGCCCCCATCTTAACAAAGACCTCTTTATCTCCTGTTAAATCTGGTTCAGTAGTTTCATAACGTGTCCATTCATCATCTTCATTGTATTTCCATTCCATTACTCCAACTGCACCAAGTAATTTATTTTCTAAATCACTTGCAAACAATGTAGAAGGAAGACCTGCTGATTCTTGAATATCAATTTTATATAAATTCTCTTCATCATAATTTACTCCTACGATATGAATATAAATATCATTTTCTGAAGTAATCGAAGCCAGTTCTTCTTCTGTTAATTGCCATTTATGTTCTTCAATATCTGTAAAACTTACTTCTTTAAAATTAGATGGATCTGTACCAGAAATACTATAATCCCATCGAATACCATTTCCATCAAATCTACTTGATAACACGATTTTTCCAGCATCTTCTCCATCAAATGAAAATGACGCGATTGTTGAATCTACTTTTCCAAGTAAGAAATTAGACATTAACTTTGTAATACTTGGTTGTAGTACAGCAGTAGAATTATTAGGGATAACACTAGCTTCGGTTAAAATTCTAGTTTGTAGCAAAGTAAATTTATAAGAAGCTCCAATACTTGTTAATTTAGGTTTAATTAAATTTGTTAATTGATACATTGGTAAAGGATAATATTTTAAATTTTCTGCAATTTCTTTTGCTAATTCGTAATAATCTTCTTCACTTTTGCTAGATGAAGTATTATAGGTTTCTATTAATCCATACCAAGCATCTATATTTAATGGCTGAATAGCTAAAGCTTTTCTATAGATATCTTCTTTTTGTGCCAAATCACCATAAGAATTAGCTAAATAGACAAACTTTGCACTTTGTTCAAATGTATCTTTATGATTTAACACTTCTTGAGCCAAAGGTAAATATGTTCCAGTATCTCCTGTTGCAAAAGGAGCGCTACTCCAACCTAATAAACCTCTTCCTACACCATATATAGCTGATCCTACTGCAGCTGATCCAGTATATGCCCATCCACTAACATCATTATCAAGTGCCCAATACCCTTCACCATTAGTATTTCTAGAATAATGAACATAAGCTGCATGACCAGGTTGTCCAACTACTACTGCTGGAATACCATGAACCCCTTTTATATTAGCACCAGTTTTTGAAATACCACCACAAACTACACCAGTACCAAATTTATTTCTCATAACTATCCATAATTTATATATTATATTATCAAGAGTTCCTCTAGGGATTTTTAATGTATATTCTGGAGAATCTACTCCACCAGGAATCGTATACTCTAAATCCCATAAACCAATTCTATTTTCAGAATCATTAGGATTTATTACAGAAAATAAATCATTAAAATAATCTTTATTTTCTTCAGCATAAAAAACTGGATTATTATCATTAGGAGTTACATAAGCAATATATGGATGAGGTGTAATATAACGATAACCATATTTATCAATCAATTCTTGAGTATATGCATTTAACCATAAAATAGATTCATCATCAATACTATTTGCCATAACAAAACGCATTTCCTCTATTGTATAATCTTCAACCCATTCCCCAATATCAGCTCCATTAACCCCTTTAAGAAGTCCAGTTTTATGCATGTATTTAAATATTGCATACCTTCTAACAGAATCTGATTGATTATATGAGTTAGCCGCATTGTTAATCCATAATCCTACACGATAAGAATGTGTTAAAGATAAAGAAATAGCCATTCTTAAATATAAATCTCCAAGAACTGTACCATATTTAGTAACTTCTTGATTGTTAAAATCTGTCTTATAATTTCTATATAATCTTGATAACTCGTTTAAAGAATTATAATAAGAACCAGTAGGCTTTCCACCCAAAATGTAATTTTTTAAAGCACGTTGATCATTCATCAACCAATCTAATACAGCTTTATTATCTTCACTTGAATTATAAAATGAATTAATTGTAAAATTTCCTACATTACTAACAAGTTGTCTTTTTAATACATTAAATTCCAATTCTCCTACCAAATCAGTTTGATTCGAATACAAGTTTTTTATAATTTCATCATATTCTTCAGGCGTTTTAAAAATAGATGTACTTTTAATATCATTTACAAGTTTGGCATCTGCATAAACAGAATGATCATTAGCATTATTACTTAACTGATCAGCTTCTAATCTTATGTATTTTGCATTTTCAAGTTCTATAACAACATGCGTTGCTTCTTTCCCTGGCAATTTTTCTTCTTCATGTTTTACTTCCCAATTATTTCCATCCTCTGAAGTAGAAATTAAGAATTTTACTCCATCTCCTCTATTCGAAGTAGTATTAATTCCTATAAAAGCAGTAAAATATTTATAATTATATTCACTTATATCATAAGTTACACGAGAGCTTGCATGTGCCCAAATTCCTTTATCAAAAGAGAAAGCATTTCCTTCAATTTTAAGAGTAATTTTACCTCCTCCATTTACTTCATCATATCTAATTTTATCATATCTTGTAAAAGACTGACTTTTTACATAATCAATATTAGACAAAAATAAAACATCTTCATCTTTATTATTTGAATATTGATATACCTCTACATCAGTATCAATATATTGTTTCATATCTTGAAAAGATACTAACAAAAAAGCTGCAATAAGTGCTACAAAAGAGAAAAATATCACAATTACTTTCATTTCAAATTTATTTTTGTTATCCATAATTATCCCCCATCTCAAAATTTAATTAATATACTACATTTTTTTTTATTTTTTTCAAGTCCTTTTTTAAATTAAAAATAATTCTTTCATTTTAAAATAAAAATGGAATTATTTTCGAGAGAAGATTTGCATATGAAATAGACATAAATTCGGAAAGAAAAAATTCCAAGTAAATCATCTATAATTAAATTTTAACAATAAATTATAGAAAGAATGTGATTCACTTGAACAATGCTTATTGTATTAAAAAAAACAAACACTTATCTCTAGAAATCTACGAAAAAATTTAATCAGAATATAATTACTATTTGGTATTATAAACCTGTAATTATTATATCATGTCTTTGAATGATAA
>CAOJCV010000022.1 GCA_948432605.1 uncultured Mycoplasmatota bacterium
TATTTTTCTTTAAAAAACTTCCATACTACTTTTCCAAGTGCTATACAAGGTGTACATAAAATCATTCCTATAATACCAAAGAAATGTTCAAATATTAATAAACCAACAATGATTGTTACTGGATGTAGTTTCATTGTTTTACTCATTATTATTGGTTGTAATATATTATTTTCGATTAATTGAACTACTATTGCTACTATTAAAGTTAAGAAACCAATTAATGGATTTTGAGCAAATCCTACGACTACTGCTACAACTCCACCAATATATGGTCCCACATAAGGAATTAAATCTGTTATTCCACATAATAACCCAAATAGAACTGAAGCTTGAAGTCCTACTAACCAGAAACCTATGCTATCACAAACAAAGACCATTAATGCTACTAATAATGTTCCATTTACGCTTTTTCTTACTTCTGTTGATATATTTGTTAAAAGTAATGATGCTTCAAAACGATTTTTCTTAGGTAATAAATTAATTAAATGCCCACTTATTGCACTGAAATCGATTAACATATATAATCCAATTACTAAACCAAATGTTATTGTCACTAAACTTGAGAAAATTTTGCCAATGCAATCCATTAAGATTGTCGGAACTGAAGTCATAAAGGTATTTAAAGAAGTTGTCATTGTGGTTATTATTTGTGATTTCATGGAAACAAAATCAATTCCATCTAAATGTCCTAATTTAGCAAATATTTTATCTATAAAGCCTTCTAGTTCCTTAAATATTGCTGGCAAGTTATTGATTAAAACTTGTAATTGATCATATATTACAGGAATTAAATATCTTATAAACAATGTTATAATTGTTAAAAATAGGACATAGACGATCATTGATCCTAATATTCTTGGTATCTTTTTTTCTTCTAATTTTGTCACTATTGGATTAAAAATCCAGGCTAAGATAAATCCAATAAAGAATGGTGATAAGACGCTTAAGATACTTAATAGAAATTTCCATACCCCCCATTCTCTAGCTATTATCGTTACTATTAAAACAGTTGCTATTAACATCGCAATGTAAAATAAGTGTAAGATTTTTTTAGATAATGATATTACATCATTTACTTCTTCCATATTTAATTTGTCGGATTGTTTAAATAATTTCATTCATTCCACTCCCTTTATTCGTATTATAGCACAAGGTTAAATTTTTATGAAAAAAATAGTGTCTATTGACACTACATTTACTTTTTCTTAGGTAAGTCCATCATTTTTGGAAGTTCAATTTTTGGAGCAACTGGCATTACGGGCTCTTCTACCACTTTTTCTTCTGGCATTGATCTTTGTTCTTCCATTATTTTAGGTTCTTCCACATTTCTATTTACATAAACTGAGCTAAATACTGCAGGTCTTACCATTTTCTTTGGTTCTTCTATAACTTGAGGACTATTTATTTCAAATACAGGCTCTTCTTTTGGTAATTCTATTTCAACTTCTTTTACAGGTTCAAATACTTGATAATTGATTGGAGAAGTTTCTACTTTTGTTAATATTGGTTCTACAGGTTTTACTTCTTCTATTTTTTCTTCTTTTTCAACACTTGTATTATTTTCAATACTTTCTAGTTCTTTAGAAATTGCTGCTGCTAAGGCATCAAAATCAAATTCTTTTTCAACAATTGGCACTACTTCTTCTTGAGGTGTTTGTTCTTCTTTTACTGGTTCTGTTATTTGTGGCTCTACTGGTTGAACGTTTTCGATTGCTACATTTGGAACTTCTACAGGAGTTGGAACAGAAGTTTCTTTAAATAATGTTTCAGAATTATTTTCTACTTCTTTCTTTTCTTCTTTTCTTTTTTTCTCATCTTTTTTTCCAAAAAATAAAATGATTAAGAATAATACTACTAATATTCCTATTACAACAAATAAATAAATTCCAAAATTTTCTATACTATACAAGCTTTCTAAAAATCCCATATCACTAATCACCTTTTATTTTCTTCTTATTCTAAAAATAGAATACCACAAATTCCGTCTAGAAGTCAATTCCTTTTTTTATTTATTATCATTTTATGCATTTAGAAATAAATTTAGTCATTAAAAAAACACTATAGTGTGTTTTACATATAACGATTCATTTGATTCATTACTTGTTTAATTTGTTTTTGACTTGGTTTTCTCCCCATACTACTCATCATAGCCTCAATCATTTTTTCATTAATTGGGGGATTTTGTTTCATATATTTTTTCATCATATATCTTGCTACAAAAAAACCTATTACAAGTCCAATAATTAGACCAATTACTACTAATAAAATATCTTGCCACATAATTATGACCTCCTTACAATTCTTATTCTACTAAAATCACAAGCTTCTTTCAAGTTTTTATTAGAAATAAATATGAATACATCATTCTTTCAAGAAAAAAGAAGCTATTTTGCTTCTTCTTGCGCTCTTGATTCTCTTATCACAATAATCTTTATTGTTCCAGGATATTGCATTTCTGCTTCAATCTTTTCTTTCATATCTTTAGCAATTTTGTATGATAAAACATCATCTACTTCTTCTGGGCGAACCATAACGCGTACTTCACGTCCTGCCTGCATTGCATAAGTTTTTTCAACTCCTTCAAAAGAATTTCCAATTGCTTCTAGTTGTTCTAAACGTTTTATATAATTTTCAAGTGAATCGTTTCTTGCTCCTGGTCGTGCTGCAGAAAGTGTGTCTGCTACACTAACTAAAACTGAAATTATGCTGGTTTGTTCTTTGTCTCCATGATGGGAGGCGATGGCATTTAGTACAGTCTCATCTTCATGATATTTTTTAGCTATGTCTAGGCCAATTTCCACATGACTTCCTTCTACTTCGTAATCTATAGATTTTCCAATATCATGTAGCAGTCCTGCTCTTTTTGCTAAAGCAACATTTTGGCCTAATTCTGCAGCCATTAAACCACATAATTCACCAACTTCTTTTGAATGCTTTAAAGCATTTTGTCCATAGCTTGTACGATAGGCTAATTTTCCAATTAAATTAACTAATTCTGGATCTACTTTTGTAATCCCTAATTCGTAACATGCTTCTGTACCAATTTCTGTTATTTTGTTATTTATGTCTTTACATACTTTATCATATACTTCTTCAATTCTTGATGGATGAATTCGTCCATCTTTTATTAAAGTTTCAATAGTAACCTTGGCTATTTCTCTTCTTAAAGGATCAAAAGAAGATACAACAATTGTTTCTGGGGTATCATCTATAATTAAATCTACTCCTGTTACTGCTTCAATTGTTCTAATATTTCGTCCTTCTCGACCAATTAATCTGCCTTTCATATCATCATTTGGTAATGTAATTGTACTCACAGTTTGCTCGGTTGCTACATCATCTGAATATCTTTGCATGGACTCTACAATAATATTTCTTGCAGCTTCATTTGCTTGCAATTTTGCTTCTTGTTCTTTTTCTTTGACATAACTTGCGATCTCTCTAGTCATTTCTTCTTCGCAACGTTTCATTATAAGCTCTTTTGCTTTTTCTTGAGAAAATTTAGAAATACTTTCTAATTTTTCCATTTCTTCTTTTAATAATTCGTCCATCTTTTCATCTTTTGCTTGTAATTCTTTTTGTTTGGCTAATAAATTTTGTTCTTTTTCTTCTAAAGAAAGTTCTCTTTTTTGGAGAATTTCATCTCTTTTATCTAAACTATTTTCTCTTTGTAATAAACGATTTTCATTAGATTTTAATTCTTCTTTTTTTTCTTTTACTTCTTTTTCTATTTCTTGTTTTAATTTGTAACTTTCTTCTTTAAACTCTAAAAGTCTATCTCTTTTTTGCTTTTCAGCTTCTTTTTTTGCTTCCTCTAAAAATTTATCAGCTTTTTTTTGAATACTAGTTCCTTTTATATAAGAAATCAAAAAGGAAAGGCCAATTCCTCCTAATATTCCAAGAATCAAAGTCAAGATGGAAACTAAAATTATTTGTTCCATAACTTTTTCTCCTAACTATATTTATAGAAAATTAATATTTATTAAATGTCTATGTTTTCATTATATATGAGTTTTCAGGAGATTACAAGTACTATCGATTTTCTAGTTTTCCTTTTCCTTTTTTGGAACTTCTTTCGTAAAGCCATAGTGAGTTCTTACTAAATTTTCCAATTCTGTCATCAAATCTTTATTTTCTCTTAATGTATTTTTCACATTTTCTTTTCCTTGGCCAATTTTTTCTCCTTTGTAGCTATACCATGCTCCAGATTTATCAATAATATTTAAATCGGCTGCAATATCTATTACTTCTCCTTCTCTTGATACTCCCTCACCATACATTATATCTACACTAGCTGTTTTAAAAGGAGGAGCTACTTTATTTTTTACTACTTTAATATTTGTTTTATTCCCTAAAATCTGATCTCCCATTTTAATTTGTTCTCCACGACGAACATCTAAACGAATTGTAGAATAAAATTTTAAGGCTCTTCCTCCAGGTGTTGTTTCTGGATTTCCAAACATTACTCCTACTTTTTCTCTTAATTGATTTATAAAAATAGCAGTTGTTTTGGTTTTATTAATTGTTCCAGATAATTTTCTTAAAGCTTGGCTCATAAGTCTTGCTTGAAGTCCAACGTGACTATCTCCCATATCTCCATCTATTTCTGCTTGAGGAACTAAAGCTGCTACAGAGTCAATAACGATTATATTTACAGCTTCACTTCTTACTAAAGCTTCACAAATTTCTAAAGCTTGTTCTCCTG
Source organism: uncultured Mycoplasmatota bacterium (assembly GCA_948432605.1). GTDB lineage: Bacteria > Bacillota_I > Bacilli_A > RF39 > UBA660 > Ventrenecus. The sequence continues at coordinate 4,706 of CAOJCV010000022.1, forward strand.
TATCAGGCTGTGAAAGTAATAATTCATTGATATCTACACCTAATTTTTTTGCGTATACTGGATCTAATGCATGTTCAGCATCTATAAATGCTGCTCTTCCTCCAGTTTTTTGAACTTCAGCGATTGCTTGAAGTGCAAATGTTGTTTTTCCAGATGATTCTGGTCCATAAATTTCTATAATTCGTCCTTTTGGATATCCTCCAACACCTAATGCTATGTCAAGTGTAAGAGACCCACTTGATGTCACTTCGATTTCCATATGTTCTTTGCCACCAAGTTTCATTATGGCACCTTTTCCAAATTGTCGTTCAATATCTGCTAGTACTTGTTCTAACGCCTTATCTTTATCTTTTGTATCCTTTTGTTTCATTCTTACAACTCGCTTTCTGTATTTCATTTTATAATAGATTAATTTATTTGTCAACTTTTTTACGAACAATTGTTTTGTTGCCGGTTTTTTAAAAGTAGTATACTATTTTAATAGATCTTTTTCATAAAAAAACATCTTCTTTTAAGAAGACATTTAAATCATTTCATCTAATTTTTTATATTTTTCTTTCCATTCTAGAAAATAAAAGTATCCTGTTATAACTGATAATATTGCTGCAACATCTATTAAAATTTCAGATATAAAGATACCCCAAATCTCAAATGGTAAATTATAAAATAAAGACAATAAAATACCTAAATACATACAAATTGATGTTATTTTTTGATATTTATTTTGTTTTATAATTGTTCCATTTTTGGCTACAAGAATTTTTAAGCCATCTACTATTAAATCACTTATGATTACAATGATAGGAACGAATAAAAGTATAAACCCGTTATACGAAAGAGAGATTAACACACCATTTATTAAAATTTTATCTGCTGTATTATCTAAAATACTCCCAAAATCCGTTACCTTTTTTTCCATTCTGGCAAAATAACCATCTAAAAAATCAGTTAGTATTGCTATTAAGAATAAAATTCCAGCTATAATATATTTACTATCAACTATTATTTTACCAGATATTAATATTGTTGGAAAAGCAAAGTTAATATCTTGCCAAGGAAAAAGTAATAAAAATAATATTAAAATAGCAATTACTATTCTACTAATAGTAAGCTTATTTGCTACATTCATAAGTACCTCTTTTCTAAGTAGAAATCTGTAAGATACTCCATACTACAATAAAAATTGCAATCACAATTAAAAGTGTATATATAAATACATAGTACTTTGTTGGATATTTTCGCATTGGTTTTGTGTAAGGAGAAACTACTGCTTTTTCTTCTACTTTTTCTTTATTTTGTTCCATCACTTTTTTTTCTATTTCTTTTAAAGGAATTTTAGAAGTATATTCAAATAAATACTCATTAAAATCATCAATTAGTTTTGTGGGCTCTACTCCTAAATATTTTGCATAATTTATGATATTATTTTTTAATTCATAAATGTCTTTAAAGCATCCAATACTTCCTTCTTCAATATTTTCTAAAATAACATCTTTAATATTTAAGTCATTAGAAGCTTCTTTTATAGATACTCCTGATGTTATTCTCGCTTCTTTTAAGACTTGTCCAATCTCATACAAGGTTCTCACTCCTTTTTTAGAGAATATAATTTTTTAAATAAAAAAAATAATAACTAATAAGCCTTGTTCTGTACATACATTTGTATGTGGCAAATATTTATCTACCTCTTTGGTCCACTGAATCGTTCATTTTCTATCAGTAGCTCCCCTACCATAATTTGGGTTTCTCGCTTGTGGGGTTTACCACGTTCCACTTCCAAGGTTTCCCTTTTCTTCGTCACTTTGGCACTTTTATATCTAATAAAACCATTTAACAGGTTCCCTCGAAGCCGTTAGAATTCTCTACCTTAGGTTATTTTTTCCCTAAGCACAATCACTACAACCATCTCAGGCTGTGCGAGCAAGGACTTTCCTCAACATATATTTTTATGCAGCATTTGCCTAGTTATTATTAAATTTACCATAAACAAATTTTTCTAGTTGGCTAATTCTACGAAGTAAATCAATATTATTTACTCCATCATTTCCACTATCTTCTTTTGTTTCTAATTCTGTTTGTAATCCTCTAATTTGTTGTTTCAAACTAGAATTTTCTTTTGTTAATGCTCCTAATTCTTTTTCCATTCCCTTTATTATTCTTAAAAATTCTGTATAATCTTTAATCACCAAGTCTAAAAAATTATCAACTTCTTGAGGGCGATATCCACGAGCATCAACTTTAAACTCTTTTTCATAAATCTCTTCTGGACTTAATGAAATTCTATCATTTAACATACTATCACCTTCGTGCAATAATCTTATCAATATTCCTTGCTTTTGTCAATTCCCAAGAATTGGGAAACTTTTTCTACTTTTTTTATTTTTTCTTCTTACCTGGTGTGATTGAAGCATTTTGTAAAGCTAGTTCTACTATTTTCAGATCTAAATTATCAATTTGATTTAAAATTTGGTTAAAAATATTATCTAAAGCTGTCATAGGCACCTCACCTTCTTTTTTATTGTAACGAATTTTTGTTTAGTTGTAGAGCGATTCGACAAAAGAAAACATATTATTTTTTTCTTTTTTTGGCTTCTTATTTTGATCTTTAAAAAATATATTTCTTATAGTATAATAAATAAGGAGGTTATGTTATGCAATATCCAAATAATATTAAAAAAAAATATTCACAAACTATTAATTATAGTAACCGTGGAATGGATTTGGAAAGTCTTATTAATGACACAAATCAATATTATTTAAGTGAAGATATTGCTTTAATTTTTAAAAAACCGACTCCTATTGGAATTAGTGAGGCAGTTTATACTGAACATGGCCGTATTATTAAAAATGGATATTTTAAATCTCCCTCCACTTTAGATTATAATGGTATATATCGGGGAAGATATATTGAATTTGAAGCAAAAGAAACACAAAATAAAACTTCTTTTCCTCTTGCAAATTTTCATGAGCATCAATTGAAATATATCAAAAGAGTTTTACAGCATGGTGGAATCTGTTTTGTATTAATTCAAATGAATCAATTTGTATATTTATTAAAAGGTGAAGATTTAACACATTTTTTAAATGAAAATACAAGAAAAAGTATTCCTTATTCATTTTTAGAAGAATTTGGATATAAAATTCAAGAAAAATATAATCCATCTTTAGATTATTTAAAAATAGTAGATGAGATCTATTTTAAAGGAGAAACATTATGACAAAGAAAAAATTAAAATTAAAAAGTGTAAAAGATATTAAAAATAGTATTAAAGAAGAAAAAGGAAAAAAGCGAAAAAAAAGAAATAAAAAAATTCCTATTGGAAGAATCTTATTGATGTTTTTTATTACTATTGGGATTGTAGTTGCGTCAGTAGGTATTGCTTTTTGTCTTTATATCGTTTTTACTGCTCCAGAATTTACGCAGGAAGTTTTATATAATCGACAAGTTTCTGTTATTCGTTGGAGTAATGGCGAAAAAATGGCTGAATATGGAACTGAAAATCGTGTAAATAAAAATTATGAAGATTTTCCTCAAGTTCTAGTAGATGCTTTAGTGGCGACAGAAGATGCGAGATTTTTTCAACATGCTGGATTTGACGCTGCGAGATTTTTAAAAGCTAGTATTGGGCAAGCTCTAGGAAGTGCTGGGGCTGGTGGGGCTTCTACCCTTTCCATGCAGCTTTCTAAAAATTATTTTAATGGAACTGAAGATTCAGGCATTGAAGGTATTATTCGTAAATTTAAAGATATTTATATGTCTGTATTTAAAATTGAAAAAAATTATACAAAAGAACAAATTATTGAAATGTATTTAAATTCTTGGCAATTTGCTGGTGGTGGTACAAACTATAAAGGTATTTTTGGAATTGAGCAAGCAAGCCAACACTTTTTCAAAAAATCCGTATCTGATCTTTCATTACCAGAATGTGCTATTTTAGTTGGAATGATTAATGCTCCGACTTTATATAATCCTTATTTTTATCCTGAGTATTCGAATGATCGTAAAAATACAGTTTTAAGTTTGATGTATCGTCACGGTTATATTTCTGAAACTGAAATGAAAGATGCTCAATCTATTCATGTTTCTTCTTTAGTTGTTGCTCAAAATTCTAGTCAATCTTCTAATCCTTATCAAGTTTTAATTGATCATGTTGTTCGTGAAATTAAGGAAAATGAAGGAATTGATTTATATAATGATCCTGGATCTTATGATATTACAACTACTTTTGATAAAAATATTCAAGATACTTTGCAACATGTTTTGACTGGAAATGTTTATAAATTTAAAGATGAAAAAGTTCAAACTTCTTCAGTAGTTACTTCAATAAGTGATGGCTCGATTAAAGGAATGACTCCTGGTCGTGGATATGAACCTTTAGGGGTTAATCGTGCTACTTCTTATCAAATTGATAAACGTCAGCCTGGTTCTACTGCAAAACCCCTTGTAGATTATGGTCCTCTTATTGAATATAATAATGCTTCTACAGGACAAATGTTTATAGATTTTAAATATCAATATAATCAAGGCATTACATTAAATAACTGGGATTTAAGACATTTAGGTGTTATGACTATGAAAAATGCTTTATCTAGTTCTAGAAATACTACTGCATTACAGGCATTTCATCAAGTTAATCCAGATAATATTAAAGAATTTTTAGCTAACTTAGGAATTAAAGAAGATAATTATGGAAATAATGGAATTTTAGAATCAATGTGTATTGGTGGATTCCAATATGGACTTGATCCACTTGAAAGCTCATCCGCTTATGCAGCCTTTGCTCGAGATGGATATTATATTGAACCTTATTCATATTATAAAATAGTAAATAATGAAACAGAAGAAGTTATCGAACATAAAGTAGAACGAAAACGCGCAATGAGTGAAGAAACTGCTTATATGATTACAGATATTCTTCTTCAAGCGACTCAAGAAAACGTTGCTGGAAATGTAAATTATAATTTACGTGGTACTATAGCTAGTAAATCTGGTACATCAGATATTGATGCTCAGCTTGCTAAAGATAAAGGCATTAATGGTTATGCTACGCCAGATCATTGGGTAAATACTTATAATAAAGATTATTCTATTTCTACTTGGCTTGGGTATGACTCAAAAGATTTAGATAAAGATCATTATTTTATGTCTAATGAAGGTTCTGCAGCTAGAGCTCTTATTAGTGCTTATCTTGCCAATAATATTCAAACTTCAAATAAAAAGTTTGAACGTCCTAGTAATGTAACTTCTGTAACAATTGAAAAAAATATTTTACCTAGCAAACGTGCAAGTGAGTATACTCCAGATAATATGAAACAAACTGCTCTTTTTAAAGCTGGTACTGAACCAAGTGAGACATCAAATCGTTTTGCTAAACTAGACAATTCTAAAAATGGTAAATCTTCTGTAAAAGAAAAAACTATTTCTTTATCTTGGGATGAAGTAACGACACCTGATGCACTAGACTTGAAAAAGGTTCGTGCTGATTTTGCTAATTCTTTTAAAGATTATAAAAAAAGATATAATCATAGTTATACTCAATTTGAAAATGAATATATGAAACTTTATGAACAATATACTACTTCATCTATAGGATCTTTTGGATACCAAGTTTATTTAAAAGACAAAAATGGAAATACAAAAGATTTAGGATGGACTCAAAATAATAATTATAGTTATACAGTTCCTACAGGTGGAGAATACGAATTTATTATAAAAAGTTCTTATAGTATTTTTAAATCTAATCAATCTACAGGATTATCAATTAAAGTTAAAGTTGATAGTGAAGAAGATGAAAAAATTGTAGCAACTCCTGTAATACTTTGTATTGAAAAAGATGGTATTATTAATCCTAAAAATGGTGTTAAAGTTACTTTAAATAAGGAAGATGTTACTTCTTTGGCTACTATAATTGCAAGCTCTGTAGATACTTCTACAATTGGTGAAAAAGACATTACTTACACTGTTACTTATAAAGGGCAAACTGTTAAAGTAAATGGAAAAATAAATGTATCAGAAAGTTGTAATGTTGATAATGTGAATTAAATGATATTTCATTTAATTCTTTTTTTTATTCAATATTTTTAATAAAAAAAAACTGTATGAAAATTATATCGTTTCATTACAGTTCTTTCTATTTTAATTTAAAATTATTTTACAGATTCTTTTAATTTAGCTCCAACTTTGAATGATACAACATTCTTAGCAGGAATTTGCATTGTTTCACCAGTAGCAGGATTGCGTCCTTCTCTAGCTTCACGAGTTTTAACAGAGAATTTACCAAATCCAACGAATGTAACTTCTCCTTCTTCTTTAAGACCTTTTTCAATTCCTTTTAATGCAGCATCTAGAGCACGTCCAGCTTCTGCTTTAGTCATTCCAGCTTCTTCAGCCATAAAATCAATTAACATTTGTTTTGTCATAATATATTGACCTCCCTTTCAATTTATAAGGTGTTTATCCTTACACATTAAAATTACCAGAAAAATTAAGAGAATGCAAGAAAAAAAGCACTTTTTTGTGCTTTTTTAACACTATATGACAAATGCGATTAAATTACTTGACCCTTTGTTTACAATTTTTGTCACTGTTTGACTTAATTTATAACGAGTATTTTCAGGCATTATAGAAAGTTTGGCTTGAATTCCTTCTTTTACAATAACATCTAAACTTCTTCCAAATATTTCACTTTTCCAAATACTTGATGGATCCGTTTGATAATCTTTCATTAAATAATTGATTAATTCTTTACTTTGTAATTCTGAGCCAATGATTGGTTCAAAAGTACTTTCTACATCTACACGCATCATATGAATACTACTTGCAACGGCTTTTAAACGTACTCCATAGCGATTGCCTTGCTTTATTATTTCAGGAGTAGATAATTTCATATCTTTCAATGTTGGAAAGACGATTCCATAGCCTGTACCTTTTGCACTTTTTAGCGCCTCTTTTAAACAGTCTAATTCTTCTTTTCCTTCTGCGTAAGTAGTAAATACTTTCAATAGTCCTGCTTTACTTGTTGCAGCATCTCCTACTAGGCTTTTTAACACATTTTGATATAAAACATCTTCACTTTCTAATCTAATATTTACAACTCCATTAGAAGTATCTAATTTGCTTATATAAGCTTTAGATATGATTTCAGAATCTGTAAAATGCACAATGATATCTTCTACGTCCCTTACTTTAGAAACATTAGTAACACTCTCTCTAATTTTTTCTATATAATGTTTTTTTATTTCATGTGTATTTGATAATACATGAACCCATTCTGGCATATCAATCGCGATATCCATTACTGGGAATTCATATAAGGCTTGTCGTAGTATTTCTAATATTTCCTTTTCTTCCATTTGTTCTACATTAATTGGTAAAACTGGTACATTATATGTAGTTTCTAAACTTTCTTTTAAACTTCTTGTTTCATTGGCATTTGGTTTACTGCTATTTAATACAATAATGAATGGTTTCCCAATACTTATTAATTCGCCAATTACTTTTTCTTCGGCTTCATAATAATCTTCACGTTTTAATTCTCCAAATGATCCATCTGTTGTAACAACAACTCCAATTGTAGAATGATCGCGTATTACTTTTTCAGTTCCAATTTCTGCTGCTTCTACAAATGGTACTGAATCACTAAACCATGGCGTTTTAATCATTCTTGGATTTCCATCTGCATCCTCATACCCTTGAGCATTTGGAATAACAAATCCAACACAGTCTACTAATTTTATGTCTGCTTCAAAATCATCTACTTTTATTTTAGCACCACTTGAAGGTACAAATTTTGGCTCAGTAGTCATAATTGTTTTTCCTTGAGCACTTTGTGGTATCTCATCTAAACAACGCTTTTTTTCATATTCATCATTAATTGATGGAACCACTAAATTTTCAATAAAACGTTTAATAAATGTACTTTTTCCTGTTCGAACTGCTCCTACTACCCCTAGATAGATTTCTCCATTTCCACGTTTTGCAATTGATTCTAATAATTCTTTTTTATCCATTTAAATCACCTATGTCACTATATGTATTTATTAAGCTTCTTATTACAAATATTATAAAAAAACTTGAATAATAATTATTGTAGGTTTTAAAATCATATTCCCCCACCTGTTATGGCATATTTGACTTTCTTTTGCGAAAATACTTATAGGTGATGTGAATATGATTTTTGAAAGACTAAGAGAGCTAAGAAATAATGCTGGAATTACTCAACAGACCATTGCCGATATTTTAGAGGTTAAACGAGCAACTTATGCTGGATGGGAAACTGGTAAAGATATTATGCCTTTGAGACAATTAAATAAAATTGCTAATAATTATAAAGTAAGTTTAGATTACGTGACTGGATTAAATAATGATAATAAAAAAATGAAATCAAAAATCGGCAATGTTATTGATTTAAACATTGTATCTGAAAATCTTAAAAAATATTGCAAAGAAAAACATTTAACTCAAAAAGACATTGCATCTACTTTACAAACTACTCAATCAAATATTCATAAATATGAAACTGGGAAATGTTTAATTACCACTATATATGCAATTGAATTTGCTAAGCAATATAAATGTTCTTTAGATGAATTATTAGGAAGAAAATAATAAAACTACTATGTTTTGTTTTTTTTTGAAAAAAAAGATTCCATTTTGAATCTTAAAACATTTTTTCTACCCCTTTTGGTACTTTATCTTCTACTATTGTAGAAACTATTTTATCTGCTCTTTCTTTACTTACTGATTTGCCAGTCATTTTACTTAAAGTTGAGATTACTTCTCTTAATGTATTTTCATCTTTCATATTGCCATTTTGTAATTTTTCTGCAAGTGACAGTATTGTATTTTTATCCACTTTCGTTTTCTTTTCTACTTTTTTAAAAAAATTATCTCCGAATTCCATAGAATCCCTCCTAAACATATTCTATGAAAAAATCATTTTTTTGACTCAATTAAAAAATATATCATCTGGTTTTAATTGAAATATTTTTGCTATTTTTATTGCTATATCATAATATAATCGTCTATTGTTATGTTCTAGTTGCCAATAATAGGCTTTTGAAATACCAACTTTTTCTGCCATTTGTTGATATGTATAGCCATTTTCTATACGCAGTTTTTGTAATTTGGTATTTATTTTTTCCTTTTTCATTTTGTGCCTCCTAATTTAATATAATACGAAATCGCTTCATAGTCAATTTTAGAAAGCTATCACTAGGTAGACATCCAATCGTTTCCTAAATAGACTTAATATAATGAAACGAGGAGAAGTTATGCAAGATATTAAGAAAATTATAGGGATGAATTTAAAATATATTCGCTATCAATCTGGATTGTCTCAAGAAAAATTTTATGAAAAATATGGCTTAAGCTGTAAGTACTTATCTGCAATTGAACGTGGAGAAGTTAATATTGGCGTAGAAATGCTTCAAGCAATGTCTAGATTATTTAAAACTTCAATGTCCGAATTTGTGACCTATGATGAAAAAAAGATAATTTCTAAGCGAAGAATAGATCAAAAAGAAAAGAATTCAGTCAAAAGCTAAATTCTTTTTTATTCTTCATTTTTATTTTTAAATTTTAATATAATTGGTGTGCCTGTTAGATCAAAGTTTTCTCTTAATTTATTTTCTAAATATCTTTCATAACTAAAATGAACTAATCCTTTATCATTTACTGAGAATACAAATTTTGGAGGCTTTGTGTCTTCTTGTGCCACAAAATATATTTTTAATCGTCTTCCTTTATATGAAGGTGGTTCATGCAGACTCGCAGCTTGTTGGATCACTTCATTTATTAATGAAGTTTTTATTTCTTTTTTATGATTTTCAGCAGCAGCAATTATTTCAGGCATTAGAAGATGAACTCTTTTTTTCTTTAATGCAGATAAGAAAACGATCTTAGCATATGTAGCAAATTGAAATTCATATTTTAATAATTCTTTCCATTTTTTTATTGCTTCATTTGGCTTTTCTACTGTATCCCATTTATTTACACAAATAACTAATGCTTTTCCTTGTTCAATAGCCATACCAGCAATATGTTTATCATGTTCTATAATTCCACTTTCGGCGTCTATTACTAAAACACAAACATCACTACGCTCAATTGCTTTTAAACTTCTTATTAAGCTATATTTTTCAATATTTTCATAAATTCGACCACGTTTTCTCATTCCAGCTGTATCTATCATGGTATATTCTTCTTTATGATACATAAATTTAGTATCTGTTGCATCTCTTGTTGTTCCAGCTACATCACTTACTATTGCTCTTTCTTCATTTAAAATTGCATTTACTAAACTACTTTTTCCAACATTTGGTCTTCCTATTAAACAAAATTTGCATGTGTTGTCTTCTTCTTTTTTATCTTCTTTTAAATCACTTGTAATAGTTTCTAATAATTCTTTTATTCCTCTTTTGTGAGATGCTGATACAGGTAAAATTGTTTCAAAGCCAAGTTCATAAAAGCGATATATTTCTTCCATTCTTCTTTCGTTATCGATTTTGTTAACTATTACAATTACGTCTTTTTTGGCTTTTCTTAACATATCTCTTATCATAAAGTCACTTTTTGTGATCTCTGTTTTACCATCTAGTACAAATAAAACTAAATCTGATTCATCGATAGCAAATGTGGCTTGAGCTAATATATCTTCTCCAAAATTTTCTTCTTTAAACTCTAAACCTCCTGTATCAACTAAATAAAATGATTTATCATTGTAAGAAACTGTTCCATAAATTCGATCTCTTGTAATTCCTGGCATATCCATTATGATAGATCGTTCTTCTCCTATCAATCGATTAAACAAACTTGATTTTCCAGTATTAGGTCTTCCTATTAAACAAACTGTTTTCATATGAGTCACCCCGTTTCTAAAAAGTTATTTTAACAAATTTTATTTCATTTGTAAATTAGTTACATTTTGTAGTTGGTCTTGTGTCTGGAACTTCTATTTCACAAACAGTTCGTAATTTTTCTAATGACTCGCTATTAAAGTCATAGAATGCGTAAGCTCTTTTGTTTTTTAAGTATAAAAATACTTTTTTTTCATCCATGCTTTCTCCTGTTACAGGATTTGTAATATATGGTGCATTATCGTTTTCTTTTTTGATAGCTCCTTCATCAATCAAAGCTTTTATAGATGTTTCTAAATAACAATTACTTTTCAATCTACTGGAATGTTCATTTCCCCAAGTTTTTGCAGAAGATAATATCATAGAAATTTTTTCACAATACATTTTTTCTTTAATACTTTCCGATATTCCAAAAGCACTTGGGACAGCTATAACTGCAAGTAAGGCTAGTATTACTATTACAGCTAATAACTCCACTAATGTAAAACCTTTTTTCATATTATCACCTATTCTTATAGTATCACAAATCCAAAAAAAAAGAAATGCGAAATATTTTAAAAGCTTTCTATATTTATTTCTACAAATCCTTTTTTATTTAAATAAGCGTAAGCACTTACTAAAGTTCTAATTGCTTTAATATTTTTTCCATCTCGACCAATTAAAATACCTTTATAAGATTCAGGAATTAATACTTCTAAAGTTAAGCTATCATTTTCTTTTTGATAAGCTTTTACTTTTATCAATTCATCATTTTGGCAAATGCTTTTTACTAAAAATTCTGTATATTCTTCTATACTCATTATTTACCTGCTTTTTTTGATTCAGCAAATTTCTTCATAATCCCTTTTTTACTTAAAAGACTACGAACAGTATCTGTAGGAATAGCTCCATTTTTTAACCAATAAAGAGCTTTTTCTTCTGCTACAGTTATTTTATCGTCTCCTTTAACAGGATCATAAGTTCCAACTACTTCTAAAAATCTTCCATCTCTAGGACTTCTAGAATCAGCAGCTACAATACGATAAAAAGGTTTTGCTTTAGAGCCCATTCTTTTTAATCTTAGTTTAACAGCCATAAATATACCTCCTTTAAAAAATACAATTATATCCTATCAAATATATTATTCATTGTCAACATAAATATGTTGACAGTTTATCTCTGGTCTATAATTTGCGCTTTATTCCAAGCTTTCCAATCTGGGCCATCTTTTGCTGTATTGTTTGCAACTTGTCCACCTTTTATATATACCTTTGATGAAGGACCATAAGCAAATATTCCTCCACCATAGGTAACAGCAGAATTATTAAGAATACTACCGCCAGTCATGGTCATGGTGCTTCCTCTATCTCCTCCAACATAAATTCCTCCTCCATTATCATTTGCTGAATTACTTGAAATAATACCTCCACTCATATTAAAGGTGCTATTCCAAATATTTATACCTCCAGCATCTTGTGTCGTAGAATTATTTTTAATTTCACCAGAAATAAGATTCATGGTTGAACTGTTAACGGCTATTCCACCTACAGATAATTTAGTGCCAACAACTTTATTATTTTGTACTATTGCTCCATCAAAATTTAAAATACTAGTACTTAGTAAGCAAAGGGCTCCTTCATGTTCAATGCCAGCATTTATATGATTTTGGATAATTGTATTATAATTTAAATTTAAAGTGGAATTATTAGCTAAAATTAAAGCTCGGGCAGCTTGAATTTCATTTCCATCAAAGATAATATTTGTAGTTGTAATTGTATTCGAATTAATATCTAATATTTGATTCATTAAGTTATTTCCACGAAAGATAGTATAAATTTCACTCCCATTACTTCTTAATGTAACTTCCTTATTCTCAATATCCATATTGGTTGTACTTGTGGCTGTGATATCAGAAAGAAGCAAAATACTTCCACCACTCTTTACTTTGTTATAGGCGGGTTGTAACGTAGCATATGGACTCTCTAATGACCCATTTCCTCTATCATCACTTCCACTTGATGATACATACACATTCTCATAAGCTATGGTTACCTC
>CAOJCV010000023.1 GCA_948432605.1 uncultured Mycoplasmatota bacterium
TTCTGTTATATCAATATCTCTATCCACTTTTAACTCCTTATAAAATTGTAATTTACCACAATAAATTTATTGCACAAGCAACAACTATACCTATTAGGATTATTATCCATCCTATTGTTTTTTTATGCTCTTTAAACCATTTTGACATATTTACCACTCCTATCTGTTCGACAAATTACTATTTAATGCTTTGTTTATTTTAACATTATAACATATTTTAAACTACTTTTATATAGCGAAACAGTTGTTTCTTTAATAATCAGGGAAATCATAATCATCATAAAAATCGTTGTTAATTTCATTGAATTCTTCTAATTCTTTAAACCATCCTAATTCATCATCCCATTCTATCTCATTATTTTTCATTTTTCTAATATTACTAAGCAATGATTCTTTATAATATCCAAATTTATTTTTTATTATGTTATTATCTTCATCTCGAAATTTCCGTTCAATTACTCTTGAAACAATATAATGACTTATGATAGCAATATCTTTAAAATCATTATCTTCTAAAACTTCTTCAAATAGATTGTCATAATAAACCTTTTCTGTATCAAACTGATCTATATAGCCTCTTTTCACTAAATCATTTGTCAATTCACTATAATCATTATCATAAATAAATTTAGATTTTTGTAAATCGTTTATGGTTTTATCTATTTTATCTGTTTTATCTATTTGTTCTTTAGTATTTATTTGTACTTGATTTTCCACCTCTGGATTATCCACTGGTGGATTTTCACCCTCTGGATTATCTTTACTTTTTTGTAACTCACTTGGTAACTCATAAATTAAATAATTATATTCAAAATATCCTTTTTCTCCTCTAACTTTTGCAATCAATTCAACAGAAGTTAACTTCTGCACATCTTGTGTAGAAGTATCTTTTTTTTACCTTGGTGTTTAATCGCATCTAATTTCATTTTATATGCAAAAGCTTTTTCAGAAGGCAAAATTTTACTTCTGTATATATTTGAATCTACCATATAAACGATTGCTTCGTCATCATTTAAATCCTCTATATAGCAATCCCCTTTCTCTTCTCCAATTAATACAAGTGCTAGTTTTCTTCTATGACCTGATATCATTTCAAATCTATCATTTTCTTTTCTTCTAACTACTAGTGGATTTAATAGTCCATTTTCTCTAATACTTGTTATAAGTTCATTTAAAGAGTCATCTTTATTAACTTTAAATGGATGATTCTTAAAAGAATCAATGTTGCTTAATTTTATTTTTACTATTTCTTTCATTTATTCTATTCTCCTTTAATTTCATAGTTTAATTTCCAATCAATATATTCTTCGTATGTTATTTTTCTTTTACTTCTTTTAACTCTCATTTCATTCCACTCATTCATAAACTTACTTATTAAAAGGGTGTTATCATTATAGTAAGTTATGGGTAAATCTATTTGATATTCTGGATATAGTTCTTCTAGCCACATTAAGATATAAACAATATCTGCTGGTTCTTTAAAGTCATACTCTTTAATGGTATTTATTCTCACATTTAATATATTTGATATTTCTAAAAGTCTATCATCTTTAGGAGATCTTATACCATTTTCATAATTTGTTATTATTCTTCTTTTTCTTTCACCCTTTAATTTAATTTATCTGCAAGTTCATCTTGAGTTATTTGTCTAAACTGTCTTACAAAAGAAATTCTAGACCCCTGCGATAAATCTTTTAATCTTGGCTTTAAATACATTAATCGCATTTTTCTCACCTCCTTAAAAAGACTAAGATATGTGACATATTAGTCATCTTAGTCTAATTTAGATATAAACATCAACTATAATTGAGGCTTTTAACCTTGCATTTTTACATTCAGGTATTTTATCTGAATATCTTAAAATATCATCTTTTGTAATGATTATGTGGGTTAAAAACAAATCATAATCATTTTTTATTTTGATTGGTTCGCCTTTATGGACGCTTGTGCGGCTGCAACTCTAGCTATTGGCACACGATATGGGGAACATGATACATAATCTAAACCTAGTTTTTGACAAAATTCGATGCTTTTTGGTTCCCCTCCATGTTCTCCACAAACACCTAAAGAAATATTTGGTCTTACTTTTCTTGCTTCTGTTATAGCAACTTTCATTAGTATTCCTACTCCTTTTTCATCTATTCTAGAAAAAGGATCTTGATCAAATATTAATTTTTCATGGTAATCGTTTAAAAATTTGCCAGCATCATCTCTTGAAAAGCCATAAGTGAATTGTGTAAGATCATTTGTTCCAAAGGAGAAAAATTGAGCTTTTGTGGCGATTTCACCAGAAAGTAATGCAGACCTTGGAACTTCAATCATTGTACCTATTTCGTATTTTATATTGCATTGTGCATCTTTCATCAATTGTTCTGCTGTTTCTATAATAATAGATTGAAGAAATTCAAATTCTTTTAAATCACCCGTTAGAGGTATCATAATTTCTGGAACTACATAAATTCCTTCTTTATAAACATTTATAGCCGCTTTAATAACTGCTTTGGTTTGCATAATAGCGATTTCTTCATATGTAATTAATAATCTACAACCACGATGTCCCATCATTGGATTAAATTCTTTTAAAGCATTCATTCTATTTCGCATTTCTTCTGATGTAATTTGAAGAGAATTTTTTAATTCTTCTATTTCTTCTTCAGTTTTTGGTAAAAATTCATGTAATGGTGGATCTAAATATCTAATTACTACTGGTTTTTCTTTCATTGCTCGATAAATATTTTCGAAATCTTGTTGTTGATATGGCAGAATTTGTTCTAAAAAACGTTTTCTTTCTTCTTTATCATTAGCTAAAATCATTTTTCGAAAATTAAAAATTCTCATGCGTTCGAAAAACATGTGTTCTGTACGTACAAGACCTATACCTTCAGCTCCAAAATCTAACGCTATTTTGGCATCTGTTTCGTTATCTGCATTTGCTCGAATTTTTAATGTTTTAATACGATCAACCCAACTCATGAATTCTTTGAAGTCCCCACTGATCGTAGGATCTATTTCTTTTATTGCTCCATCGTATACATATCCCGTTGAGCCATCTAGACTTATAATATCTTTTTCTTGAAATGTTTTATTTTTGATAATTAATAATTTTTTTTCTATATCGATACGTGCTTCATTGCAGCCAGAGACACAACATTTTCCCATTCCTCTTGCTACTACAGCTGCATGGCTTGTCATCCCCCCTCGAATCGTTAAAATTCCCTCTGCATGATGCATCCCTTCTATGTCTTCAGGGGAAGTTTCTAGTCTCGCTAGAACGACTTTTTCTCCATTTTTATGAGCTTCTATTGCCTCTTCGGCCGAAAAATACAAGTGTCCACAAGCGGCTCCAGGACTAGCAGCTAAACCAGTAACTATAGGCTCTTTTAGACTTAGTTCTTTTGGATCAAAAGTTTTATGTAATAAAGAATCAATTTGGTTTGGATCAACAGATAAAATTGCATCTTCCT
Organism: uncultured Mycoplasmatota bacterium; assembly: GCA_948432605.1. Lineage (GTDB taxonomy): Bacteria > Bacillota_I > Bacilli_A > RF39 > UBA660 > Ventrenecus. The sequence continues at coordinate 3,465 of CAOJCV010000023.1, forward strand.
CTTTAATTTTTCCTTCATGTACCATATCAACAGCAATCTTTATAGCGGACACTCCTGTTCTTTTACCATTTCTTGTTTGTAACATATATAATTTTCCATTTTCAATTGTAAACTCCATATCTTGCATATCATGGTAATGGTTTTCTAAAATTTTTGAAATGTTTTCAAATTCTTTATAAACTAATGGCATTTCTGACTCTAATTTGGAAATAGGATTTGGAGTACGAATTCCTGCTACAACATCTTCTCCTTGAGCATTCATTAAATATTCTCCATATAATTTATTTTCTCCTGTTGCAGGATTTCTGGTGAAGGCAACTCCTGTTCCAGAATTTTCTCCACGGTTTCCATACACCATTTCTTGGATATTTACTGCAGTACCCCAATTATTTGGAATATCATTTAGTTTTCGATAATAAATCGCTCTTTCATTGTTCCAACTTTTAAATACTGCCTCCACTGCTTGTAATAATTGTTCCCTAGGATCTTTTGGGAATTCTTCCATTGTTGCTTTTTTATAAATTTCTTTGAAAATATTTGTTAATTTATACATATCTTCTTCTGTTAAATCAAGGTCGCTTGTTATATTTTTTTCTTTTTTTAACAAATCAATTTGAGATTCAAAATATGATTTGTCAATTCCTTTTACGACATCAGAAAACATTTCGATAAATCTCCTATATGAGTCATAGACAAATCTAGGATTTTTTGTTTGTTTTACAAAAGCAGATACTACTTCATCATTCATTCCTAAATTCAAAATTGTATCCATCATTCCAGGCATACTAGCTTGTGCTCCACTTCTAACACTTAAAAGAAGAGGGTTTTCTGGATCTCCAAATGTTTTCCCAGTAATAGATTCTAGTTTTTTTATTGTTTCTAATATTTCTTGTTGGATACTTTCTGGTAAAGACTCTTGATTTTCATAATATTTATTGCATGCTTCTGTTGTGATAGTAAATCCTTTTGGTACTGGAAGGCCTAAAGAAAGCATCTCAGCTAAGTTTGCTCCTTTCCCACCTAATAAAGCTTTCATTTCTTTATTTCCTTCAGAAAATAAATAAACGTATTTTTTCACTCTAATCATCTCCTATTATCTATAATTAATTATAAAGCAATTTATACAAAAAGCCAAACAATATATTTTGCTTGACTATTTTTTTACTTCTCAATCGTTCCCCTTTTCCTGAAAGTCAAATTATTTTCTTTGCATTTTATTTAGATATTCTTTTCTTAAATAATCTGAAGTTAAATGAGTATAAATTTCAGTTGTGCTTAAGCTTGCATGTCCAAGTAGTTCTTGTACTGTTCTTATATCAGCTCCACCTTCTAGCATATGTGTTGCAAAAGTATGTCTCAAAGTATGTGGTGATATATGGTGTTCCATACAAATTTTTTGCTCTCTTTTTTTTACAATTGCTTCTATACTACTACGGCTTAATGGACCACCTCTTTTGTTTACTAATAATGTATCTATTTGACCTTTAATGAGTAATTCATTTCTTACTTTTAAAAATTTTTCTAGTTCACAATATGCATAATCCCCAAAAAAGACAATTCTTTCTTTTCTTCCTTTTCCCATTACACGAATCGATTTCTCATTCTTACTAATGTCCTTAATTTTTAGATTTGTTAATTCACTTACACGCATCCCTGTTGCATAGAGTAATTCAAAAATTAATCGTTCTTCCTGTTCCCAAGCATTTTTTGGCTCTTCAAAAAAAAGTAGTTTTTCTATTTCTATATAATTTAAGACATTAGGTAAACTTTTTTTTATTTTAGGATTTTTTATTCCCTTAAACACATTACTATTAATTATATTATTTTCTTTTAAATGTTGATAAAAACTGCGAATTACTGTGATATGTTTCGCAATACTCCTAGAAGAATAATGTAATGAATCTAAGTATTTTAAATAATCCCAAATTTGTTCTTTGGTAATATTTAAATAAGATATATTTTTGTCTTTTACATATAACGCATATTTTTTTAATTCTGTTTCATAACTATTTGTAGTATTTTCACTATAAGCTCGAATATTCTTTAATGAAATTATATATTTTTCTATTAATTGTTCCATTTTATCACCTTCTTTATTATACATAATAGACATTTCTTTCGTCAAATTTTACTCACTTTGTTGTGAAACACTAGTAAAATTGCTATAATAATTTTAGGTGATTGAATTGATAAGAGCATTACAAATTTTAGTAAATAAATTTTTAACATTTTTATGTAAAGTGTTTCATAAAAACGGAACTCAGTTTCCTGGTTCTATAAGTTATAATATGAATCAGCATATTTTAGAAAAGATTAAATATCCAAAATATGTGATTGGTGTTACTGGTTCAAGTGGAAAAGGTACAACTACTAATTTAATTTATAATATATTAACTGACGCTGGATTTGATGTCGTTTATAATGCTTCAGGAAGCAATGGAATTCGTGGAATTACTACTTTAATTTTAAATCATTGTACTATTTTTGGAAGATTTAAACATGATGTATTATTAGTTGAGCTTGATGAAAGGCACCTGCACTTAGCTTTTGCTAAAAATAAAATGACACATCTTGTTCTTACAAATATTACTCGTGATCAACCAGCAAGAAATGGATCTCCTGATTTAATATATGATGCAATTTATGATGCTTTAGATGGATCTACAACTCTTATTTTAAATGCAGATGATCCAAGTCTTCAAAAAATGCGTCTTACTTATAAAGGTAAAATTATTACTTATGGAATCAATAAAACAAAAGATTCCTATTTAAAAAAAGAATTTTATAGTGTAGATAATGCTTATTGTCCTAACTGTGAAAAAAAATATTCTTTTTATCATTATGGTCATATTGGTTCTTACTATTGTCCTAATTGTAGTTTTAAAAGAGGAAATCCTGATTATATTGGTTCTTCTGTTAATTTAGAAGAAAAAACATTGGATATTAATCAACAAACAGTTACTTTAAATAAAAATTTTTTGTTTACAGCTTATGCTACTCTTGCAGCATATTCTCTATGTAATACAATTGGTGTTTCAGAGAAAGATATCTTATTTTCTTTAAATGAGAGAAAAAGAAAAAGTAAACGTGGCCAAGAATTAGAGATTGGGAAACGCACGATTACGATGTTAGAAAGTAAAAATGAAAATGCTTTAAGTTATTTTCAAAGCTTACAATATATTATTAATGAGCCAAATAAAAAAGTTGTAATTTTAGGTTTTGATAATGTTTCACGACGTTACAAATATAATGATTTATCTTGGCTTTGGGATGTTAATTTTGAGTTATTAAACGATGAATCCATTGAAAAGATTGTTGTTATTGGTCGATTTAAATGGGATGTGTTAGTTCGACTTAAATATGCAAAAATTAAAAAGGATAAATTAATGCTTATAGATGATATGAAAACTTTGTTACCTAAATTAAAAAATGAAACAAATGGCAGTATTTATTCTATGGTATGTTTTGATATGACTGAGGTAATTCGGAATTTAATTAAGGAGGAAGCTGATGGAAACTATTAAAATTGCTCATCTTTATTATGATTTGATGAATCTTTATGGAGAGCATGGAAATATTCTTTCTTTAACACATCATTTGGAAGAACATAAAGTTAGAGTGATTACTCATTATCTTTCTATAGAAGATGATGTTGATTTTGAAAAATATGATTTGTTTTATATTGGATGTGGAAATAAAGAAGCTTTTGATTTAGCAAGAAGAAATATTTTAAAATATAAAAAAGAAATAAAAAAAGCATTTACTAATAAGAAATTTTTCTTAATTACGGGAAATGCTTTAGATTTGTTTGGAAAATGCTATCATACTTTAGAAGATCAAGATTTAGAAACTTTAAATTTATTAAATTATGAATCTTATGAAGGAAATGAAAGAATTGTAGGAGAACAAGTTTATCAATTAAAAAACATGCCACATGAAATTATTGGCTTTGTAAACAGAAATAGTATTATGAAATTTGTTAAGGAACATCATCTATTTGACGTAGTTACAGGTACTGGTTACGTTCCACAGTCTATAGTGGAAGGTGTTCGCAAAAATCATTTTTATGGAACTTATTTACTTGGTCCTATTTTTATTCGAAATCCTTATTTTACAGAATATATAATAGAAGAAATATTAAAAGAAAAAGGTTTATCATATAAACCTTTTAAAGAAGAAACTGAAACAAAAGCATATGAAGAATATAAGAAAAATATGCTTACTCAATAACAGTTTCTTTTTTTAAATTATTTTTTGTTGTTTTATTTTCTCTCTTTCTATTTTAGAAAATTTACATCCACAGTAATCTTGACGATAAAGATTATAATCTTTTGATAGTTCAATACTTTCTTTGTAACCATTGTTTTTTTTAAAATCACTATAAAGATATTTTATATCGTAATCCTTTTCAAGTCTCTTTCCTATTTGATTTAATATTTGAGCATTTTTATAAGGGCTCACTGTTAAACTTGTTCCAAAATAATCAAATGAATTTTTTTTAGCAAGTTGTGCAGTATAAGATAATCTTAGAAAAAAGCATTTAGGACATCTAGCTCCACCTTCTTTTTCTTCCTCTAGTCCTTTTGCTATATCCAAAAATTTTTCATTTTCATAATCACAATCTAAAAAAGATACTGGATGAACAGTTTTATATTCCATTAAGAATCTTTTTTGCTCTTCTTTTCTTTTTTCATATTCTTCTTTAGGTTCTATATTAGGATTATAATATAAGACTGTGATTTTAAAAAAGTTTGAAAGTCTTTTTATCACGGCTGAAGAACATGGTGCACAACATGTATGAAGTAGTAATGTTGGAACAGTGTTAGATGGAATTTCTTCTATTATTTGCTTCATTAAACTATCATAATTAATTTTCATTTTAACCTCACTTGTATTCGCTAAAAGATATTTTATCACTAGATGAATCTAAATACAAGGTACCACTTTTTCCTTCTAATGATGCAAATATTTCAATATAATTATTTAATTTGTCAATATGTAGTAAGTTAACATATACACTATTTCCATCATTCATTCTTAAGAAAAATCTTGTTTCATCAATCATTACATCATTACTTTTCCATGGTTGATACTCGATTTCACTAATTAAGTTTCGAACATTCTTGTCTACACTTTTAAATTTTTCAATTAATTTATTATAATAGCTATCTGGTACATAATTTATAAGTATTGGAATGCCATGCATTTCTTCTAAAGTAATTTCTTTTTTATTATCTAAAATCACTTTGTTATTATTTCTGTTAAAAAATAATGGATAGGATTCTTCTACTTCTATTGTTAAAATGCCATTTAAACTTCTTGTAATTTTTACTTTATTTATAAAATCTAATTTTAAAATAATTTCTGCTAGTTCTTTTTTCTTTTTGGAAAAAAGTTTAGGATAATCTTTATATTCTATGGCATTTATAATTTTATAATCAGAAACCAGTGAATTTCCTTTTATTAATATATTCTTTGTTGGTAAATTTAGAATATATAAGTAAGAAAGATATACGAAAAAAAGAAAGATACAAAATCTAACTAAAACTTTCCATTTTATTTTCTTTTTTTTCACTTTCTTTGTTTTCATATAGTCACCAATCTTTATATTCTTGTTCTAATATTAAATCAATATTTGTTTCTTCTTTTACTCTATTCTTAATTAATTCTATCAAATTTCTAACATCTTTTCCAGTAGCATTTTGTATATTTATTATAAAATTGGCATGTTTTTCAGAAATCATGGCTCCACCTATTTTTGTTCCTTTTAATCCAAGGCTATCTATAATTTTCCAAGTTGGATTTTCTGGACTGGGATTTCTAAATACGCTTCCTGCAGATGGGTATTCTAGAGGCTGTGTCTCTTGTCTTCTTTTGGTGCGTTCTTGGATAATTTCCATGCTTTCTTTCATATTTCCAGTTGGAAATTGGAAAGCACCTGATAAAATGACACATTTCGGATGTTCTTTAAAATATGAAGTACGATATCCATAAGTTAACTCTTTTTTGTCTTTTGTAACAATTTCTAATTCCTCATTGATATATGTTACACTTTCTAAGTATTCAAAAGTAGATATTTTGTATGCTTCTGCATTTCCATATATACAGCCACCTATAGTAGCTGGTATTCCTGTAGCCCATTCTAAACCTTTTAATCCATGATTTATTATATCAATTGCTAAAGTTGGTATTTTTACACCACTGTAGGCTGTTACACAATTTTTTTCATAAATAATTTGGTTTAAATCTTGTAAGCTTACTATTACACCATCATATTCTGTGTCGCTCACAATTATATTTGATCCGCCGCCTAATATCCAATAAGGAATTTTTTCTTTTTTGGCATATTTTAAAAAGTTTAAAACATCTGATGTTGTCTTTGGATATAAAAGATATTTAGTAGTTGCGTTTATTTTGTAAGTATTTTTTATAGGTGCATGATATAGTACTCTTCCAAAAGATTCTAATTTCATTTTAACATTTCCTTTATTTCATTATAAATCATTGTAGCACTTGCTTTTGTATCTTCTTTTTGCATTGCTATTTTCATTTGTGTACGATAATCTACGTCTTTTAAAACTTTTTCAATAGATTTTGAAATATTTTCATTATTCAATTCTTTTTCTTCTAATAAATACACGCAATTTTTATCACTTAATTCTTTTGCATTATAATACTGATGATTATTAGCTACATATGGACTTGGAATTATAATAGAAGGAATTTCTAAGGCAAGAATTTCACTTAATGATCCTGCTCCTGCTCTAGATATTACAACGTCACTTATTTTTAAAAGTCCTGGTAATTCTTCCATGTATGGAAAAACTTTAACATAATCGGGTAATATTGTATCTTTTGTAAAAGATTCATAAAGTGATTTTCCTGTAATGTACGCTACTTCATAATCTGTTTGTTTTGTATTTTTAAAATAATTTTTAAATTTTTCATTTAAAGAGCCACTGCCTAAAGATCCAGCAACTACAGTAATTAACTTTTTATTTTTAGAAAAACCTAATGTAGTTTTATTTTTTTCTTTCATTTCTCGTGCCCAAGCTCCACAAGGATGGCCTGTATAAACTATCTTTCCTTTTGTTTTTAAATATTTTTTACTTTCTAGAAAAGTAACACCAATTAAATCGGCATATTTACTTATCATACGATTACTTTTTCCTGGCAAACTATTTTGTTCATGAATAAATGTTTTAATATGCATCTCATGAGCTGCTTTTAATACAGGATATGTTACATAGCCACCTACTCCAATCACCACATCAGGCTTTTCCTTATGAAATAATTCTTTACAAGTTTTTACAGCTTTTTGGATCAAAAAAATATTTTTGAAATCTTGTATAATATTTTTACTAAAACCATAGATTTCAATTGGAACATAAGTGTACCCTTTTTTTGGTATTATATCTTTTTCCATTCGATTGTGAGTTCCAATATAAATAACTTCTAAGTTATTTTCTCTTTTTTTAAATTCGTCAATTATAGCAAGTGCTGGATTAATATGACCCATAGTCCCACCTGCTGTTACAACTATTTTCATTTTGATCTCTCCCTCTTTATTATACTATATTAGAGAGTTTTTTTGAATAGAACTTTTTAGATTAGGCATTTTTATGTATCTTCTAAAATTAAGGAGTTAAGAACTACACGAAAAACAAAGTTTGAAAATACATTTCCTGTGTGGTGAAAAAGCAAACACAACTCTTATTGACTTCAGTTAATTCATTATATAAACTATCAATTAAATATCTTATATTGGAATCCACACAAAATAACTTTCGATATTACTTTCTGGTATTATGAAATCTTGTAGATTAATATATCTTCTATGTACATATTCTTTTGATGAGCTATTGTAATTTTATTTTTGCTTTCTAATATATTTGCTTAAATTTTTCTAAGAAATTTTTACTTTTTAAATACATACCAGTATAACGACTATAATAAATTGTTAAAAAAGAGTCTATTTCTTTTTTTGTTTCTTCTTTAATATCTAATTTAGTAATACTTTTTACATCTACATAATAATACATTCTTAAGAGTTGAATTGCTTTTAGTGATACTTTTTTTTCATTATAATAGCAATTTGCACATATAAGTCCTCCTGCATCTCCATTAATAGTTACTATATTTTTTTTATTTCCACATTTGGCACATTCGTCTAAAAGAATTCCAACTCCTAAAAAAGGTAAACATTTTATTTCAAAAATATTAACCAATATTAAAGGATCTAATCCTTCATTCATTTTTTGTAAAATTTGAATCATTAAATCAAATAATGAGTTTTCTTCACTTTCTTTATATACTTGCACTGCTAATTCAGATACATACCCTAAATAACTAATTAATATGATATCAGTATGTAAATTGACAAAAGGATCAATAATATCTACGTCTTTTAAAATTGATAATTTTCCTTCTTTATAATAAACATAAAAAAAGCCATAGGTATATTTTTGTGTTGTTGCTCGAAGCGGACTTTTCATCGATTTTACCCCACGAGCTAACACACCTATTAAGCCATGTTCTTTTGTTAGAATATTTAAAACAAGTGACGTGTCTTTGTATGCTACTGTACTTACTATAAAACCCGTCAACTTACTTATCATAATTCCACATCTTTTCCTTTATATTTTAAATAATATTTTATTTCTCCTGTTTCTTTAAATTTTTCCCATGCTTCTTTTTTTGTCATTTCAAATCTTCCTTTCTATTTTTATCATGGGAAGGATTTGAAACTTTTATTCACTTTATTTTAAATTTAATTCATCAAAGCCTAATTCTTTTAAATAGGTTGTCTTTTCTTTCCAATTTTTAATTGTTTTAACATATAATTCTAAATATACTTTTTTATTTAGCATTTTTTCTAATTCTTCACGAGCTTCCATTCCTACATTTTTTAATCGCTCTCCTTTTGAACCTATTACAATTCTTTTAATTGAATCACGATCTACAATAATATCAATTAATATATTTACTATATTGCTTTTTTCTTCAAATTTTGTTGTTACACAAGTAAGAGAATGAGGAACTTCTTCAATTGTTACAGATAATAATTTTTCTCTAACAATTTCACTTGCCATGAATGACATAGAATTACTAGTTACCATATCTTCTTCAAAATAACGCACATTATCTGTCAAATAGTTCTTTAGAACTTCTATTAAATGATTCACATTATCTTTTTTTAAAGCACTTACTGGCACTATTTCTGAAAAAGGAAAAATATCTTTGTATTCCGTAATTCGAAAAAACAATTCTTCTCTTGTCATTTTATCAATTTTGTTTAAAACTAGGATTACTGGAGTGGAACTCTTTTTTAAAGATTCTAATATAAATTTATCTCCTCTTCCTAATCCTTCTTTTGCATCTACTACAAAAAGAATGGCGTCTACATCTTTTGCTACAGAATAACTTTCTTTGTTTAAAATTTTTCCTAATTTGCTTTTAGGTTTATGAATTCCTGGAGTATCCAAAAAAATTATTTGAGTATCATTTTCATTATAAATTCCTTGAATAATATTTCTCGTTGTTTGAGCTTTGTCTGATGTAATTGCTACTTTAAAATCCAAAATAGAATTTAAAAGAGTGCTTTTTCCAACATTTGGTCTTCCTATTATACTTACAAAACCACTTTTCATTACTACATAACCTCCTATTTTACAAGACATTTAATTCTTAACTATAAAAGAATATAAAATATATCTTCTATCTTGTAATTCCCTCTTCATTTAATATTTCTTCTTGTAACGAAAACATTTCTTTCTCGTCCTCAGCTTCAATGTGGTCATAGCCTAATAAATGAAGAAGTCCATGAACAATTAAAAAAGAAAGTTCTCGTTTTTCACTATGACCATATTCTAGTGCTTGTGATTGCATTCTTGGTATGCATACATAAATATCTCCTAACACACGTATTTGATCTTCAAATGCAAATTCATCATTGTCTTCTAATGCAAAACTAATCACATCTGTGACATTATCCATTCCACGCATCTCACGATTAATTTTTTGAATTTCTTCTTTATCTACAAAGATGATAGATACAAGAGAATTTTTTACTTTTTCATGATCCAATACTCTTTTTATGACTGAATCTAAAAAAGCATAATTATCATAGCCATATAAGTCATTTATTTGATATTCGTTCATATTGCCCCCCTATTTTTCATTAATAAACTTTAATTCCCATAATTTGTAAATAGTATAATACTCCTATGATTGCTAACAGGATACAAATGATGTTATAGAATGTATCACTTCTAAAAAATCTTGGAAGATGCTTTTTTATTGCAGTAAATCCAATATAAAGTAAAAATCCACAGACTGCTCCAATTACATTTAAAAGAATATCATCTACATCAAAGCTTCTTCCAATAAAATACTGTACAGATTCGACTGTTGTGCTTGTTATAGCACTAATAAATAAAATATGGCTTATTTTAGTTGCTTTGACATAGCCTGATACAAAATAACCAAAAGGTATAAATATTGCAATATTGCCTATTACATTTAAATTAAACCCTTGTGTTCCTACTTTGTATCTTAATATCTCTGTAAACGGAACAATATTTAGCCCACCTGTCGTATTCATTTCAGTATTTGTTAGCATTTGAAATAATAGTAATGCGTATACAACAAAAACTAAATTTAAAAACTCTTTGTAAAAAATAAATTTTTCATGATTTACTCTTGTATACGTTATACGTATGGAAATAATTACGACTAAAAAAATCGTAAGCATTGGCCACACATCATGTAACGTATTGGAAAGTATTCTTAAACCCATAAATTACCACTTCTATTCTTTTTTGATTTCTTCTATCTCAAATTCTTGTATCTCTCCAATTGATTCTTTGACTGACACAAAAATCTCTACATTCATTGTACTATTATTTTTCTCTTTTTTCAAAACTTTTTTATCAATTATGCTCTCTTTTTCGTCTAAAGAACTTTGAATTTTTTTTAAAGCAGTTTCTACGGCTATATTTTCTGCCTCTTCTTCTGTGTATAATTTGGTTTCTTTTTCTACTTCATGTTGAACTATAAAAGACAACTCTTGTCCTAATAAATTGAAAAATGGATGACTCTCTTCTTCATAAGAATCTAATCTACTTTTTAATAAAAAGTCGTCATAATAAGAATTATGGTATCTAAAGTTCCATCTTTTTTTGCCCGTTCTTTTTGTTACAGTATATTCTAGTGGAACACTTGCACTTATTTGATACCATACTTCACCATACACTACACCACTTGCACAAACAATTCCTTTTATTTCTTCTTCTTTTTTGATAATTCCACTTATTAAAATATCTCCTTTTTTGACTGTATCATTTATCATTATCATTTTATCACCTTTTGAAAAAACCATATCTTTTACTAAAGCGTCTTTGGTGGCTACTATATGGCATGCAGTTTTTTCCTCATCTAAAGAGGCAATTTTTCTTTCTTCTACCCTAACAATATAATTCATTCCTTTTACTTCTATTTCCATCCATTCTAGTTTTTCTGGGTATTCCTCTAAAATTTCTTTTTTTATTTTTTCAAGTTCATGATAATTTTTACGAAAAGTATTTTTTTTAATCCCTTTTTCAGCTAAAGATAATAAAACTATATCACGTATTTCTTTTTTAGAATGAATTACTTCTACTTTTACCATAATATTCGTTAAGAAAAATAGCAGTATGATAGCAAATAAAACAGCGAAAAGAAAAATATGATATTTCCACATCAGTTCTTTTACTTTTAATAAACCCGTAACATCTTTCTTTTTTATTTTTACAAACCAAAATTTTTTGATTATTTTATAATCTTCTATTCTAATTTTTAAAAAAAGACTTTTTCCTTTTTCATATGTATCATATACAGGAATTTTCATTTTGAAACATTTTAATAATAATCGATCTTTTTGTTTTAATTCGGCTTCTATCCAAAGATGAGATTCCCTATTCATAGTTTATACTCACCCCTTCCAATATTCCTTCAATTAAAATTTCTTCTTTGGTAAGTTTTAAAACACGAAAATTTAATCCTTTTATATTTAATTTAAATTTTTCTAAAATGAGTGTAATTTGTTTTTCTCCTAATGTTTCAATATCTACTAAGCCATAAACATGAATAAAATTTCCCCACATATCAATATAATAGTCTTGATCTAACAAAAAGCTTCTCATTGTTTTATAAAGATGCATATTGTCACCTCTAAAAAAATTATATGCAAAAAGAAAAAAAGCTATTAATCGCTCTTTTTCTTTTCTAATCGGTATTCTTCTAAAAGATTTATTTCTTTTGTAGTTTCGAATATATCTAATTTTGGCTGCTCTCTTTTTAAATGTTTCATATCAAAATTTTTAGCAAGATAAGAGCGAATTGAACGTATTTCTTCATATGATAAAGAAGTTAATGCTTGAAAAAACTTTTCACGTCCACATTTCATCGCATGTATCGCAATTTTCATATTTTCACTAATGTATTGCTTTGATTCTAATTTAGAAAAATGACTAAATAACACATTAAATAGTTTTTCTTCTTTAACTTGATCAAACAATTCTTCTAAAGAAAAAGTTAAAATAAATTCATTTTTTTTAGAAATATATTCAATATTAGCTGGCTTCCAATGATTTTTATGAGATTTAAAGATGGCAATTTTATGAAAATCTGTTTCAGTTACAGTAGAATCATTTGTTTTTAAAATATTTAACAATTCTTCTTTTGTCTTGCTAATTGTAAGAGCATCAATTTGCTCTAATGGAAAGGGGAAACAATAAGGCTCTTCTTGTTCTCTAAAAATACCTAATCCATAAATTTCTTTCATAATCATCACCTAAGTAAACATATTATACTACGCTCCTCACTATGTGTCAAATGATGTAAATCACTATGTTAGCTCTTAGGAAAAACAAAAGAAGAAAAAAAGAGAAGGTTTACCTTTGATCTATAATTTGAGCATCTCTCATTGCGTACAAATCGAAACTGGTTGAAGTGGTGTTATTTTCTACTGTTCCTCCTCTTAAATAAACTATTACTTCTGCTGTTACATTTGTTTCACGAGTCGCTAAAATGCTTCCTCCTATTGTACATTGTTATAAGAAATAGTTCCAGCATTCTTTACTTTGTTATAGGGGGGGTTGTAATGTGGCACAAGGACTCTCTAATAATCTATGGTTACTTCTAATTTTTTTCTTCTAGTATTATTCTATCTAAAGTCTCTGCTCTCCCTCTTGCTTTATACTTTCCATCTGATAATCCTTGGTTTAAAAATACTTTGATATACTCTTTTGTATTATATATTCTCTATAGTAAATGTATATGGTGTTAAAATATTTCCTTCTTCATCACTTATTGGATATGTATTTTGTAGTGTAATTTCATTTTCTTCTATAAAGCTTATTTTAAAACATGCTGTATTTACAATATTTGTACTTTCTTGAGTTAATGTCATACTCCATAGGGCATATGATACTCCTGTTACAAACAGTATTGTTATAGTTAATAGTATTCCTATTACTATTTGGTATTATAAACCTGTAATTATTATATCATGTCTTTGAATGATAA
>CAOJCV010000024.1 GCA_948432605.1 uncultured Mycoplasmatota bacterium
CAGCAAACCCACCTACAAAGTAGTAAAAGTTCGTGTTATGTTCACATGGCAGGGGTGGAGAGAATCGAACTCCCATCAAAAGTTTTGGAGACTCCTATGCTACCATTATACCACACCCCTAAATTTCATTAGGACATGTATATTATAACATGAAAAAAAGGACATTTCTAGTACTTTTTTCATATACTACATCAGGTGATATAAATGATAATTAGTTATACTACAAAAGAAAAAGATTTATTAGCGAGAATTATGAGAGCTGAAGCTTTAGCAGAAGGAGATCTTGGAATGCTCATGGTAGGAAACGTTGTCACAAATCGTGTTTTAGTAGATTGTTATACTTTTAAAAATATTGATAGTGTGTACGATGCAATTTATCAACCAAATCAATTTGTAGGTGTAAATTCTTCACTTTTCCAAGCAACACCAACAACTTTAGAAAAAAATCTTGCAGAACGAATTTTAAAAGGAGAATATTATTATCCAGCAACAAACGCTTTATGGTTTTATGCACCAGGAAAAAACCAAAGCTGTGGCAGTACATGGTACTCTCAACCCCTAGCTGGAAAATATATGGGACACTGTTTCTATAAACCTCAACCAGGACAATGTGATGAAATATATTAATCTCTAACGAGATTTTTTTTTTGAACTTAAAAAAGTTCAAAAATGAACTTTTAAGGAATAATTAATTTTTGTCCAATTGATAACAAATTAGAAGATAAATTATTTACATTCATAATCTCACTTACAGATGTATTATTTTCACGTGCTATACTATATAAATTGTCTCCTGATTTTACAGTATAAACTTTTTGAGAACCATTAGAATTTGGAATTCGAAGTACTTGTCCAACAGACAATAAATTACTTGTTAAATTATTATAATTCATTAATTCATCTACCGATACTCCAAAAGTTCTAGCAATTTGATATAAACTATCTCCTGATTTAACAACATATGTATTTTCATCCATAGGTTCTGATGGAACGTTTCCCTTCACCACCAAACGTTGTCCAATTGATAAATTATTTGATATCAAATTATTCATACGTTTTAATTCATCTACCGTTAAACCGTATCTATTAGAAATACTCCATAAACTATCCCCTGCTTGAACTATATAAATATCTCCTGGGACTTCTTCTGCACTTGGAATTAAAAGAATTTGGTTTAACTTCAAACTATTACTAGATAAATTATTTTTACTTTTTATCTCATCTACACTAACTCCAAACTTTCTTGCAATACTCCATAAAGTGTCTCCTGATTTAACAATATACGTATTAGCGCCTGTAGAACCAGCATCATAAGAAACACCAGCATAACTTGCAACAGCACGAACAACAGCTTCTGCTAAATCTTCCCAGTTATTTTTTAATAAAGAAGGATCATCTCCTTTACTATCCGCAAAACCATATTCAACAATAATTGACTCATTATTAGGTGTATCTCTTAAAATATAATAATAATCTTTAGAAGGATCAGATGGAAGCCTTCTTTGATAATACTTACGAACATTTTGACCAGATTTTATAAATTCATCAGCAATCATTTTAGATAATTTATCAGAATTACGAAGAGAATAAATAACTTCAGCTCCATCCCCTCCACCAGCATTAATATGATTTGAAATCAAAATAACATCATTAGAATTTCCATAAAAACTTTGAGCCTTTTTTGGTCGTTCGCTAGGTCCTAAAGTAGTATCACCTGTTCTTGTCATTTCATTTGGTATACCAAGCTCATCAAATCTTCTATGAAGATAATCACTTATTTTTAAAGTTAAATCTTTCTCTACTATTCCATTAGCACTTGTTCCTGGATCACTTCCTCCATGTCCAGCATCAATCACTATTTTTTTGGCCATACATATCACCTCTAGTTTAGTATATGAAAAGAAGAACCTAAGGTTCTTCAAAAAAAGTTTCTAACAACTTATTCACAAACATAGCATGTCCATTTTTATTATTTTTCAAGCTCTTTTATAAACTTCAGAGAAAAAGAGTAAAAATTCTTCGCAATAAAAATAAACGGATATACATGAACAATTTATAATAAAATATGATACTCTGTTATTAAAGAATAAAAAGGTTATAATATATGAATAGAAAAATGCGAAGAGAACTAAGAAAAGATAAAAATTTAGTAAAAGAATTATATTCCATTATTCAAAAATATCTGCCAGAATTATTACAAAAATTTGAAGAATTAACAGATACTAGAAACCAATCTTATGTTACTTATAGTATGAAAACAATTTGTGTTACAAGACTTTTCGGTCTTCTTTGTGGCTTGACTTCTTTAAATGATATTTCTAAAGATAAATTTAATACAGCTATTCAAGATATTTTCATAAAAATGGATATAAATGAACTAAGAGATATTCAAAAATATATTGTAAAATCATTATTACAAAGTAAAATGTTTGATAAATACAAATTCAATGGTTCTTTTCAACTTTTGTTTGATGATACAGGTTTATCAAATCATGACTATGATTTAAACAATAATTGTTTAAAAAGAAAACACAAATATGGTAAAGTTTCTTATTATAAATATGTTTTGGAATGCAAACTAGTAGTTGATAATATTGTCATTAGTTTAGATTCTGAATTCATTGAAAATGAAGAAGTAAACAACGAAAATCAAAAACAAGATTATGAAACCAAAGCTTTTAAAAGAATAATAAAAAGAATTAAGAAAAACTATCCTAAATATAAATTTATAATTACAGGAGATGCTTTATATGCTACGACTCCCATTATGAATTTAGTTAATAAAAAACAAATGGAACTTTATCTTTAACTTAAAACCTGAAAGATTAAAAGATGTAACACGTTCTTTTGAAGGAAATATCATTCTCTTTAATGAAACAACTCTACCCAATTATTATTTATCTACTAATATTGAGTTTAATGATAATTTAGTAAATGTTATCAAATTTATGGAAAAGAAAAACAAAAAAGATATTACCTTTCGATATATCACGAATTTATCTGTCCATAATGATAATGTTAAAGACATTGTGAAACTTGGACGTAATCGTTAGAAAATAGAAAATAATGGATTTCATATGCAAAAACATGGCACTTTCAACATCACTCATATGTGTAGTAAAAATGATAATGCTTTGAAATGTCATTATTTCTTTATCCAATTTACTCATACCATTAGGCAATTATTAGAACAAGGTAATCTTTTAACTAAATCTTTAAATCTAAAAATAAAAGAAGTAAGTGATTTTTTGTCCTCAATTCTCTTACTTCCATACCCTCATATCTTAATCATTTAGAAATAAATTTTCAATTAAGATTTTTATACTTAAATTATACTCTATTTGTTCTTTGATTTCACTACTTTTTTTCTTTTTCTTTTTTGCGTGGTGTAAATTTCTATTTTTGCGAAGAAAATAAATCTATAAATTTCATTTTTCCTGATTTTTATATATTTTCACTGCTTTATTTTTATTTACTCTTTTTCTCTGATAAAATTCCACATTTTTATTTTTAATCGCACGTAATCCAATACCAATGGTCAAATAATTTTCTATTTCTTTATTATAAAATTCCATATAAATACGACAATCGAGACATTTGATGTATTTTGAATACTTGTTAGACGAAGTTTTTACATTTAGTGATTCTAATTTTATCACTAAGCGCTCTATTTCAACCAGTATTCCAATCTTTCATGTTTTTCCAAAAATAATCATATGATAGATCGATAACGTTCTGTATTTTCAACGCTTAAATACTTTGTCTCACTGATTTGCTTTAACAATTTCTCTTTAATTTCCATTTAATTTCCTAAAATTTATTATATTCTTACTAATCTACTATATAATACAAAAAAACAAGACAAAAGCACCTTTTTATAAAAACTAATTCATACCAGTTATAAATATGCGAAGCATAGCTACTAAATTTCTTTTTGTATTACTAGGAACATTATTAAATTCTTTCATAATACTAAGTAAATGAGCTATTTTAAAATCTTTAAGTTGCATAATATTAGTAATGTTTGACTTTTCAAAAACAGCAAACACTGTATCTACAAAATTTTTACGTTCTTCTAAAGTCATTCCATTTATATAGTCATTTAAGTTTTGTTCAAACTTTAAACTTTTTTTAGATAATGATGTAGTTACAAAGTATCCTCCAAAACATTCCCAAGAAGTCCCTTCATGTTGCATCATTCCTTTATGTGTACTAGAAACAACTTGATAATCTCCATGATTAAGCATCATACCTACTATACTTTCTCGTGGAACAATCATCGTTAACTTAGTAGAAAGATCTTTATACAAATCACTGTAAAAAATATCATCTAAAAAACCTGGACCATCAAAATTATAAACTTTTTTAACTCGCCTTTTATAATAAGGCTTTCCATACATGTAACCATACATAGCCAAATTTCCACCTTTAGAATGTCCACCTACATAAATTTCACGATCAAACAAATTTAAAGTTTCATCAAAATACTGCACTGCAAGCTTTTGAGAATAAATAGGACATTTATACATTAATTCAAAATCTTCTTTCCAACCAGAAATAGAACTATCCGTTCCTTCAAAAGAAATATAAGTTATTCCATTTGGAAGTCGCATTGTAATCGCCCCAAACTGACCATTAGAATCTGTAGATGTGACAAGATGATATAATTTAATATAAAAATATCGCTTAGATAAAGATAATTGTTTTACTAATTTATAAGAAATAGGAAACATCCAGTATTCTTTTTTAAAATCCTTCTCACTATATTTGGATAAAAACAAAGAACAAGCCTCTGACATAGAAATAGATTCTCGTTTTTCTTTAGGAACTATACCATCTAATCTTACATAACTAAACATTGCCAGAATTAAACAATCCACTTCATTAAATGGAATCACATCAAAAGGTTCATCTTTATAATAGTTTAAATAATCAAAAAGTGTTTTCAAAACATATCACCTCGAATAAAATTGAGTTTATAAAAAAACTTTGTTATAATTATTTTATCATAGAAAGTAGGATCATATGAAAAAAAGAAATAAATGGAAAAAAAATATGTTAAGAAATGGGATTCCTATATTAATCGCGTCAGTGTTAATGCTATCAATTTTTATTGGATATAAAATAGTAACCAAACAAAATACAAAAAATTTTTTAGAAAATATTGACTCATCAACATATGCATACATTAACCACTATGCCATCTATGGCATTCACATGAATATAGAAGGATCATTCACATTAAATGAAAAACCACAAAATGTAAGTCTAGTATTAGCAAATGGAAAAGATGAAATTGAATTACCTTGGGAAACAACAAAAGAAGAAAATAATTATACTTTTAAAACAAGCGAATACATAAATGAAGGAATAAATTTAGAAAAATTACCTGAAAAAGAATTGTACTTATTAATAAAAGCAGAATATCTAAGAGATGATAAAATTACAACAAAATACTACTCAGTAAAAAATAACTCAGAATATAAAAACTTAGAATATTATACATTAACTAAAAATAATAAAAACAATAAGATAGATATAGAGTGGAATACTTACGAAGAATGTCCAACACTAAGATTTCAAATTAAAGAAACCAAGTTGCCAGAAGATGTATACGATATTACAATTGATCCTGGACATGACGCAACGGATCCAGGAAAAACAATTTGTTTATCAAATAATACAATATATGAACCAACTTCAAATGGATACTGCCTGCAAGGAGATATGTACAAAGAAAATAACATGAACTTATATGTTTCTCAAGCTTTAAAAGAAAAATTAGAAAATTTAGGTTACAAAGTTATTATGACGAGAAATAAAGAAGAAGATAAAGTAAACATATATACTCCATATGGAAGTGCGACCATGGCTAACGACACAAAATCAAAATTTAATTTTGCGATTCATCATAATTCAAGTGGAGAAGTTGGTGGAGTTAGTTACCTAAAAGGATATGAAATTTATGTAGCAAACAATATAACGTTTGATTTAGCAGAAAAGTTTATAGAAAATTTAAAAAATGAAACAAATACCAATCCATCTCCAAAAGAAAAATATAGAGTTGCAGAAGGAATATATCAAAGATTTTTTACAGAAAGTGAAATTTTAGAAGACGATGTACAGCCTAGCAATAAAACTACTGAAAATATTTATTACTACTATATTAGAGAAGTTGGTGGAATATCAACAAATGCAACAAATGATGGAAGATATGCAAATATAGGTCCATATTATTATCAAAAAAATGAACACTATAATTCAAACAACACTGCAGAGCCCTATCTTTTTGAATTAGGTTACATGGATAATATAGAAGACTTTAATAACTTAAATCAAAAGCGTGAGAACTATGCAAATGCAATGGCTTACGCAATTCAAAAATATTTAGAACAAGAATAAAAAATAATATATTATAATATACTCCTATTAAAGGAGTTTTTTTATGAAATCAAACAAAATATATATTGGAAATATATATGATAACCAAACCATAAAAATATATAATGCCATTCTTATAAAAGCCAAAAATAAAAAATATTTAGAACTTCATAAAACAAAAAAGATTCTAAATATGATAGCTTTAGAATTATCATTTTTACAAAATAACGATTTTATTTCTAATAATCCAAATGAAGTATTATTTGTCAAAGAAGCTGAATTAAAACCTTACATAAGTGTTAATACAGAAGTAGATTTAAAAAGAGTAAGAAAAATTCATAAAAAAAAATAGCAAAAAGTTATTTGTTCTTCTTGCTTTTTGTAAAAACGATATCAATATCAAACTCCTTAGACATCTTTTGAATAAAATTAATATTATAATTCACTGTACCTGCTTCATATTGCTCAATAGTACGTTTGGATTTCCCTACAACTTTAGCAAAATCTTTTTGAGTTAAACCACTCCATCCACGAATTATTCGAATGATATCTCCTTGAGAATAATCTTTTGCATTAAACTTCATAAAATCACCTATTGCAGATAGTCTAGCAAAAGATAAAGTTTCTATACCTGAAATTCACATTTTAATAGTGACTCTAGTTGTGGATTATGATAAAATAAAAAAGGAAAAGAGAAGAATATGAAAAAGAATCTCAAATTAAAAAAATTAAGAGAAGAAAAAAATTTGACCACAAAAGATATGGCTAATATTCTAGGAATCAGTCAAGGCTATTACTCTATGCTAGAAAATGGTACAAGAAGACTTTATTATGATATAGCCAAAAAGATAGCAAAAATATTTAACTTAAAACCTGATGATATATTTTATCTAAAAAATGATATTTAAAAAAAGAATTCTCATTGAAAAGAGAGTTCTTTTTAACTTAACTTTTTATTTAAATGAATTTCTAAATCAATATCTTTCCCATCACGATAAACAGTTACTTTCATTTTATCTCCAACATTATGCTTAAATAACAGATAACGGAAATAAGCCATATTATTAACTTCAATATCATCAACTTTTACAATTAAATCTCCTGCTTTTAACCCAGCTTCATAAGCAGAACTATTTTCTAAAACTTCTACAATATAAACACCTTGTTTGTCTTTTAAATATTGCAGTTTAGGATAATAATAAATAACTGCATCTTGAACATTTTGCATTGAGACACCTAAATATGGCCTATCGATAGCTTGACCTTTTTCTTCTTTAGAAGCATATTCTAACGCCATTTCAATCGGAATAGCAAAGCCCATTCCCTCTACTCCTGTTGTTGCAAGCTTTAAAGAATTAATCCCTATTACTTCTCCATTTGCATTCACAAGAGGTCCACCAGAATTTCCAGAATTAATAGCTGCATCAGTTTGTAAAACACTCATCACCATATCTGAAGTAGAGCTATTTTTAGAAGAAACACTAACTAATCTATTCTTACCAGATAAAATACCTCTTGTAACAGTTCCTGAATAAGTATCAGAATCTAGTGGAGCTCCTACAGTAAACACTGTGTCTCCTACTCTAGCATCTTCACTACTTCCCATTTCAGCAACAGATAAAATTTCATCGACCGAAAGAGATAAAACTGCGGTATCAGAATACACATCTTTACCTTCTACCTTAGTTTCTACCACATGGCCATCTGTAAATTCTACATGGATTGCATCACCTTTTTCAATAACATGATTGTTTGTAAGAATATAAGCTTTTTCATTATCTTTCTTATAAACAAATCCAGTTCCTGTTGCGTACAAATCTTTTTTAACATAAGTTTTTACTACAACAACAGCATCATAAACTTTTTCAACAGCATCAGCAATACCATTATCAGTAACTGTAACATTTTTTGTTTCTACTCGTTCAGTGATAGTTTTCATAAAAGGCTCTGGAAAAAAATACATTAACATATATAAACCTATAGAACCTATAAAAAACATTACCACTCCAACTAACCAAACTTTTCCATCATTTCTTGGTTTTAAATTTTCATTTGTCTCCATTATAATTTCACCATCTCCCCATAATTTATTGGAAACCCCATTCGATCTAGTACTTTTTCAATAGTAATAGTTTTCAAACGATCAGATAAAATTTGAACTTCGTATTCAAGCTCACTCATTAATAAGAAAAAATCATCTTTTCGCAACAATTGTTTTAAAACAATAATAATAGCAAACAAATCATTTTTTCCATAAACATACTCGCCATTTGTCATAGGAATATTTAACAACTGATGATATTTTGTATTTTCAATATCACGTTGAGCTTTATGATCATATAAAATATCTTCATGAGCACACAAATTTCGAAAATTTGCTAAAATTGGTAAATAAACAACTAATCGACTAGTATCAACTCCAAAATCCTCTGCAATCGCGTCCTGATCTTCAATTTTCAAAATTTGATACAATTCACTCACTATACCGAATGATAATACTTTCACTGCTATCCAAAGTGGAATATATCCATATTTTTCAGTATAATGAATCGTTGCTTGGTGTTGACCACCATTGATACGTATTTGCCGTTTCATCTTTCGAAGCAAATCTTCAACTTGCTTTTTTCTTTTCTTTTCTTGAGTAAAATTTTTCAAATTTAAATAATCTTCCTCACGAATACCATAATGTTTAGACAAATTATAAGCTGTAATACTTTTAATATTATTTTCAATAATTAATAAATTTTTAAAAATAATATTTCTTATATGCCGATCAAACTGAAACATAGAATATAACTCTTCAAAAGTAGCACCTGGTAAAAATAATCTATTAGCAAAACTTTCCATAAAAAGTAACCGATAGCCACTTAAAAAGAAATAGTTTTCACGCAACAAAATGTCTTTAGCTTCTTCCAAATCGGATATAATAAGGCCTTTTCTTTGCAATATTTGAATTTGCTCATCTAAGGTTTTAAATGATTTAGCCATAAAAGCACCCCATATTCTTAAACATTATAACACAAAGCTCAAATTAATTGTAAAAATTTTTCTTGAAGCTATTGTTATAAATTTGTGAAATTTAAGTGAAAAATATTACAAACAAATAAAAATATGATAAAATTTAAAAAAATATATTATTTAGCACATAGAAAAGAGGAACTTTTTATGCCTTCTATTGTAACTCATCATCTTTTAGCCAAAGAAGTATATCAAAATTTAACTCAAGAAATGCAAAAAAAAATTAGTTATCCACATTTTATTTTATTTGCCCAAAGTTTTGATAATTTATTTTATTACAAGTTTTTAACTCCTTGGAAAGGAAAAGATATTAGAGACTTTGGAGAAAGTGCCCAAAAAGAAAAAGTTAATTTTTACTTCCAAAACATAATACAAGAAATTGAAAATAATCATTTAGAAAATAATCCAGAAATTTTAGGATATTTATATGGAAGCATATGCCACTATGTATTAGATTATCATTGCCATCCTTTTATCTTTTATCATACAGGAGATAATCATTTAGGAAAGAAATATCGTGGAATGCATGAAAAAATGGAAGTTAACTTAGATGCATATATGTATAAAAAGAAAGAGAAAAAAGACTTATATAAACAAAATATTGCTGATAAACTACTACCAAAAATCGATTTTTCAAAATATCTAATAAACTTATTAAATATTGTTTTTCAAAAAACATTCCAAAAAGAAAATATTGGAAAAATATATGAAGAAAGTGTTAAAACAGGTAATTTTTTATTAAAATATGGAGTCACAGATAGAACTGGAATAAAAAAGCAATTATATAAATTAAAAGACTTATTAACGCCTCTTAGTTACAGAAAATATCAATACTTAAGTTTTCATGTTACCAAATTTATTTCAGATTACAGGAATGAACAAAAAAAAATATGGTATAATCCAGCAGATCAAAATATCCAAAGTACAAAATCATTTTTAGAATTATACGAAATATCAAAAATCGAAGCAATAAAGATAATTATAGAAATTCATAAATACTTTTTAAATAAAAAATCACTTAAAAAAGTTTTAGAACTAATTGGAAATAATTCATATACAACTGGGCTACCATGTGATAAACCTTATACATTAAAATATTTTAAATACTAATAAAAGAATCACTTAAATACTTAGCAAATAAATTTACATAAGAATCAGTTAACAGCTTATCTTTTTCTTTAGAATTAGATAAAAAACCACATTCTACTAAAACTCCTGGAACATCCAACTTTGCATACATATAAATTGTATTTGATAATTTTTTTACTTCCCTTTTAGTATTTAACTTAGAATTTAAATAACTTTGTACATGCTCTGCAATTTTCTTATTAGAATCATGAATAGAATTATAAAAAACTTGAGGGCCAAAATACCTACTATCAGAAAGATAATTTAAATGAATAGAAATAAAATAAGTTGCATTACTACGATTAATAAAAGAGATACGGTGATCAAAATCACTTTTTTTGCGCATATAAGCATTAGGAGTACTTAAATCATAATCTCCTTCTCTAGTCAAATAGACTGTAGCACCCAAACTCTGTAATTCTTTTTTTAAAGCAAGACTTATTTTTAAATTAATATCTTTTTCATAGACATTACCTACAACTGTACCAGGATCAACACCTCCATGACCTGCATCTACGACAAATATTTTTCCAGATAAAGGTTGATTTGCCCCAACAGGCAACATACAAAAAATACAAAGAAATATAGAAAATAAAAAGAAACATATATAATTTTTTTTCATATTAAATTATACGAATAGTAAAGATAAATATTAACATTTTACACAAATTTGACAAAAATGCATTTTTATGATACAATACATGTGTAGTAAAAAAGGGGTTTGTTATGAATTTATTAGATATGCTTTCAAAAGAGCTTAATCAAAAGGATTGGACTTTAGAAGAAAAAGCACGTTATTTATACATTCGTTGTTGTGAATTATTCACATATGATCCACGTTTTAAATTTTGTAATTATATACCTAATGGTGAAAAATTAAAAAATGAAATTTTAAATAGAAAAATAAACTTAGAAAATATAACAGATAATTGGATAGTATGTACATCTCACATAAACGAAATTTACATAAAACTTTTAAAATTATTATTAAATATTGATGCAAAATCAGTAAAATTAAATGAAACAAGTGTCCATACTTGGGCTGAGTTTTATGATGGAACAAATGAAGTCAAGGCTGACAGTGCCTTAAAAGCTTGTAGCGATTTAACAAGAGTAAAAATGAAACTACAAACACAAGAATATCATCCAAAAAAAATGGAATCAACTTACTTTTCAAAATTACAATTAATAGATCAAAAAATTGGATATATTAAAGATAACTACCAAGATTTTTACTTAGGATTAGTAAAAAATCAATTACTTGTAGACACAAAAGATTTTCAAAATAAAGATGATATCTTTTTATACAAATGGAAAGTTATAGAAAATATGTTAAAGAGTTATGAACAACCACAAATTCCAATAAATCTCCAAACCACTTTAAACTATTTAATTCTTCATTTATTATCAAAAGAGGAACTTAGTCAAATTAAAATAAAGGATTACTTTCAATTTACAAATAACAATGAATGGATATTCGCAACAATGTATGAAATAAACTTATCTCAAAGTAAAAAGTATTTTATCCAACCAAGATTTAATAACACATTTAACTTTTATGAAATTAATAAAGAAACATCTGAATATTATGAAAGAAAAATGATTTGCCCAACTAAAAGGTAAATCTTTTTTTATCAAAATTAAATTTCATAAAAAAAGCCCATAATTGGACTTTTTAGAAAGAAAATATTAACGTTTTGAAAATTGTGGTGCACGACGTGCTTTTTTTAGACCATATTTTTTACGTTCTTTAACACGTGGATCTCTTGTAAGCATTCCTGCTGGTTTCAAGATTTTGCGATATGCTGTATCTGCAGTTTGATCTGTATTTGCATCAAATTTTAATAAAGCACGAGTAATACCTAAACGAATAGCTCCAGCTTGACCTGCATATCCTCCACCTTTTACATTAATAGTTATATCAAAACGATTTTCATTGTTTGTAAGAGTAAGAGGTTGTTTTAAGTCTAATACTAAAATAGCATCAGGCATATATTCATTTACATCTACTCCATTAACTGTGATATTTCCAGTTCCACTTGTAAGTGTTACTTGAGCAGTCGCACGTTTTCTACGACCAGTTGCACTCCAACTTTGTTTAGCCATAAAATATATCCTCCTAATCTACTTTCAATTCTACAGGTTTTTGAGCTGCATGTTTATGATTTTCATCACGATAAACAAACAACTTTTTGCCCATAGCTCTACCAAGGCGACCATGTGGTAACATTCCTTTGATAGCTCTTTCCATCATTTCTTCAGGATAATTTTGAATCATTGTCTTAGCATTACGCTCTCTAAGTCCTCCTGGATATCCAGAATGATTATAATACATTTTGTCATTTAACTTATTTCCAGTTAATTTAACTTTATCTGCATTAATAACAATAACATAATCTCCACAATCAACATAAGGTGTATAAGTAGGTTTATGTTTACCACGTAAAACTGTAGCAGCTTTCGTAGCAACACGACCTAAGCTAATTCCAGTTGCGTCAATAACATACCATTTTCTTTCAATATTTTCTTTTTTTTGTAAAAATGTACTCATATTACTAATTCCTTTCATCTTCCTTTTCGTAACTCACTTTCCCACAGCTCATCACTAATCAAGACAAATAAAATGTACCAATCAAAATTATATGCGATAAGCTTAATAAAGTCAAACAAAAACACACGAATTTTGTATAAATTAATAACTTTTTCTTAAAAACACATCTTTTTTTCAAAAATTTTTTTAATATTCAACCTTCATCAAATATAATCCCGTAGAAGGTGCAACAGAAAAACGTTTTTCTAATAAAGGATTTTGAAGAGCTTCAGATATATCATCTAAAGATGCTTTCCCACGACCAACATCTAATATAGCTCCTACCAAATTGCGTACCATATAACGATAAAAACTTTTTCCTTTTACTTCAAAAATAATAAAATCCTCTTCTTTATAAATGTCAAAACTATCAATAATACTAGTATAATTCTCTCTTTCACCAGATACAAAACTTTGAAAATTATGCATCCCTAAAAATAACCCACAAGCTTTTTTCATTAATGCCAAATCTAAAGAGAATGGAAAAAAATATACATAAGAATACAAAAAAGGATTTTTTTTTCCACAAAAGACCTTATAAACATAAGTCTTAGTTTTAACAGCATGCCTTGCATGAAAAAAATTATCAACAATAGAAATAGATTCTACACTAATAGAATTTGGAAGCATTCTATTCATAGAATATTGAAGTTTATCTAAAGCAATATCTATATTTAAATCAAAATGTATACATTGATCCAATGCATGTACCCCAGCATCTGTCCTACCAGCACCTTTTACCAAAACACTTTTCCTATTAATATTACTTAAAACCGACTCTAAAACATTTTGAACACCTTTACCATTATTTAGTCTTTGAAACCCTTGAAATTCACTTCCATCATAACTAATCCTAGCTAAATATCTCATGATACACCTCGATAAATTGATTTTAAAGTTTCATTAAATGTAATATCATGATCTACCTGATGCCCCATAGATTCAAAATATTTTACTAGTTCAACAGTAAACGGTTTATCCACATATTGATAAATTTCTTCTTGATAAAAATCAGTTATCAACTTAAAATTTTCTTTTGAAGTAAACAAATAAAACTGTTTCACTGTTTCACTAACAAAATTCATATCATTTTCAATTAAAATAACAGAAATATCTTGTTTATTCATTAAATTTCTAAACAAACGTTTGAAATACTCTTTTTCACTAAAAATTAAATCTTTAAAAAAGTATTCACATATAATTACTTTAGATTGCAAAAGTAAAACTTCAGCTAACATCACACGTTTCATTTCAGATTCTGTAAGCTTTGAAACACAAATATAAGACAAACTTAATTTTAATTTCACAAGTGGCAAAGCTTTCAAAACTTTTTGCTCTGTACATCCTGTCTTTTCTATTAAATAATCAATAACAGAAAGAGAACTTTTTAAAGGATTAGACAAAACATAACCAGATGTTTTAGTATTTTTTACATTTTTTAACTTTGTAGGAAAATTAACTAAGATTGAAAAATTTGTAGGATGAATAAATTGACTCATTTTGATTGCCATAATGCCACCTCCATGTCTTCCTTATTTAAATAAATATTATGAAGTAATCCATAATAACCAAGTTGAATTGACATATTAATATAAAAAGGAAGAGAAAAACCTAATAATTTCATTAATTTTTCTTCCCTCAAAACAAGTAAGGATTTGCCTTCTATAGCAACTTGATTATTTTTTAAAACAAATAAATAATCAAAAAAAACAGTTTTTTCAATATCATTAGTAACAAAAAAGAATAAAATATTTTTCTCTTTTAAAAATGAAATAAAAGTTTGAAAATCTTTATATGATAAAGAAAAATCTTCAGAAAAAAAATAATGTGGACGTGTAAGAAGTTTTAAACATAAAGCACATTTCACGTCAATATTTTGATCATTTTCAAAAAATTGACGCAAAAATTTTTGATAGTCTTCTGATAAAGAATCAAAATCTAAAACAGACTTCCAATTCTTAACAGTCTTTAATTCTCCAAAATAAAACTCTGTAGAAGAGACATATTCTAATGGAATATTTTGAAAAATAATTTTTAACAAATAAGACTTTCCAGAACCACTTTCTCCAAGAACACATATATTTTCATGAAAAGAAAAAGAAAAATCTGATAAAAGAACTTTATCCAAAATAGCAACATTTACATTATTCATTTTAAATTCATTCATACTAATCACTATAAATAGTTTAAAAGAAAAGTGAAAATAATGCAATCAAAAAAACTTCCTAATTTTCAGGAAGCTTAATTATAAATTCTCCAGGCAAAGAATACATATATTTTTCTCTAGCATAACGTGCAACATAATCATTATCATGCAGCTTAGTAACTTCACTGTTTAAACTCTCTTCTTCTTCTAATAAAAAAGTATAATAAGAATTTAAACTTGCGATTTCCTGCTTATTTTTAGAAATAGCCATCCAATCTTGAAAAAGAGAAAAAACAGAAAAAGAAACTACACCTAAAAAGAGAATAGCCAATACAAAAAAACGTTTCTTAGCTTTTGAAGATACCTTTCTTTTCACACACGTCACCCGAAATTTCTTAAAACCAGTATATCACTTGTGAAAAACTTTAGCAATGAATGTAGACAAAACATCTGTAAATTTGACACGTTTTTGCAAAATTCCAAATAGAAAAAATCCTAAAAATACAAAAATTAAAAAATAAATATGAAGAATTCCACCATTTAAATAATATAAAATCAAAATATAAACTAAAACAGCATCTAACAAAAATAAAAAAGTTGCTATATATTTTAATAATATAGAATATCTGTCTGTTATTTTAAAATGAAAATTAGAAAACAAATGAAAGATAAAACCAAAAAGAAAAGATACCAAAAAAGATAGTAATTGTAATGTTTCTTCCATTATTTAAATAATTTAGCCATAAAGCTTTCTTCTTTTGGTTTTACTTTGTTTTCCAAATATTGATAACTATTAATTTTTCCTTTAATTCGAACATTCCCATCATGAGTATCCAACTTTAAAATCTCTAAACCACTTCCCTTTAAAAGTAATATTCCCATAGTTGTTTCCATCAAAAATTCTTCATGATCAAAGCTAGTAATTTTTTTGATACCTGATAAATGTATCTCTCTACGATCAATTATTTTTACTTCATGATTACTTGGTATTAATAAAGTATTTGCTTGTTCCATAATTTCACCCATTAAATGATATGCCAAAAAAAAAGTTTTATGACTTTTTAATAAAACTAAGAATCAATTGTTTCACAGGATTTTTAAATTTTTCTACAGAATATACTTCATACATATAATTTACCAAAGCTTCTGTAGAAGAAAAACCAAAATGCTCTTTTCTATTACGATTTTGCCAAATACATTTTAAATATTTCGATTTAAATTCTCTATCATAAGAATCAATATTCAAAAAGTAAGGATAATCTGTACATCCATTCAAAAAAGATACAGACATAACGCCTTCTTCACGAAGCTTAGACAAAATATTTTGAAAATAAGTAAACAATGAAGTATCTAAAACCAAAACAGGATGAAGAAAAAAATTAACAATCGAAGAAATTTCTTCTGAATCACATGTTACCCGAATCTCATCACGATCATCAAAAGAAAAATATTGAAACAAAACATTAGGGTTAAATTCACCATAATAATTCCATAAACTACATAAAATCCTTAAATTACATTTTTTAACACTAAAACATAAAGAATACTTTTCATTGTACGAATGAGATTGATTACAATACCAAAAAGGAATAGATAATTTCCTACAAATAATTTTTAATTTATTAATTTCGTCCATAACGAACCTCCTCGTATAATGTAGTTAAGATATTTTTTAACTACATTTTTTATTTAGATTTT
>CAOJCV010000025.1 GCA_948432605.1 uncultured Mycoplasmatota bacterium
TCAAACTTTTTCATTAAATTTGTTAGAAACTACTTGACTTATATATAGTTGTCTTATTTTATAACATTTATTAACTCTTATTTATCCTACATCATCTTGCTTTTTAAGCCACACTCCCTTTAAAAAGATATTTTAGTTTTCAGTTTCAAAAATACTCTGATCATAAAAAATATTATACATTTGTATATTATCTTTCTTTATTATTTTAACAAACTGCCAAACATTTATTCTCATACCTTCTATCGTTTTTATTACGATTATATTTTTATTTTAACACTAAAAAATTTTTTTTTAAATATGAAAATGAATTATTCAAATTTTAAATAAAAAAAGAAGATAATATTATCTTGACATTTCTTTGACTAACATTTTTTTATTTTGTAAACCAATTTTAATTTTATGTCTACTTTTAATTCGGTATTTTTATATTGTCTGTGTTCTTTTTCTTATGTAACAAGTAATTTTATTATTTCTTATATGACATTTTTTGTTAATTTTAACGCAATAGGTTGACACTCTAATTAATTCATATTTCTAGATATTGTTTAGTACTTTTTTGAATGAAAAAAAGGCTTTATAAATAAGCCGTGTTTTTTCTTTATTATGTCACTTCATGTATATTGTCTATGTTATTTATTCTGCAACAATTTTAATTCACTTTTGTTAGTAATATTCTTTTTTAATTCTTCTAATGTCACTAAGTCTAAAATAGATCCATGTATTAAGGCTTTAAAGCCCTTTAAACCATTTTGTAAATTTCTCTTTATTTTAGGTTTTGATAAAGTAATTTGATCTA
This sequence comes from uncultured Mycoplasmatota bacterium, assembly GCA_948432605.1. Taxonomy (GTDB): domain Bacteria; phylum Bacillota_I; class Bacilli_A; order RF39; family UBA660; genus Ventrenecus. Next base: position 797 of record CAOJCV010000025.1, read on the forward strand.
TTTGTAAATACAACTCTGTTTCATTTTCTAATAATCCATCTATATCAGCATCTATTTCTTGCATTTCATAAAACACAGTTTGATTTGAAATATAATTATCGAGTTCTTCATTTAGAAATAAAAATTTTCTTTCTTCCAATATTAAAGAAGTTAATTGACCATTTTGATAGAAAATAGGCAATCCAAGTTGTCTTGCTATAATCATACGTTTTGTAATATTTATAAAATCTAGGTTCGCTATTTCATTGTTTTTTTCTAAATATGGATAAAATCCCATTTCAATCCAAATATCAATTGTTTCAAAAAAATAGTTTTTTAATATTCCTTTTCCAATAGCTATTTTATATCTTTTAGCTTCTAAAACTCTTTCTAAAATAAATTTTTTATCTAAGAATAATAATTCATTTAAATAATTATCTTGAAATCCTTGTTCTTTGAAAAAATTATATGTTTCGTTTAATTGAATTGCAAGTTCTTGGTCCAATAATACAGCTAAATTTTCTTTTAAATAATTAAAACTAATTATTTGATTTTTTAAAAGTAAAATGATTGAATTATAAATTAGTGGATCGCTTATAAATAGAGATAAAAGTTCTGTAATATTTTGATTCATTTCTGCAAAATCTTTGATTCTCATTTCTAAATCTTCTATTGACAGTCCTGATAATAAAACTAAATTCAATATTTCTTCTGATACAGCTATGTTATTTTCATAAAATAAATTTTGGATTGTAATTTTTTTATCTTTTTCTAAATCATTTAATTCCTTTTCGATAGGCTCTACTATTTTTTTATTGTGTTTGGTAAAAAAACATTCCATTTTCTCTAATAATTCAATTGGAAAACTATCTATTTCCTCTCTTTCTAATTCTAAATAATCCTCTTCTGTCCTTGTATTTAAAATCAGTAATCTTTTTTGATAAAGTCTTTTTATTTTTCGATCATTTTTATAAAAATTCTTTTTTTCTCTTTCTAACTCATTTACGTGATCTAATAAAAGATTATTTGCGCATTGTAAAATGTTTCTAGTTTCGCCATTCAAATAATTTATTGAAAAATTGATGGTATGATTGTAAATTATTAAAGATGATATATAATATTTCATTATTTTAAATACTTTTTGTTCTTTAGATGATGAATTTTTATAAAAAGTTAAAATACTAAGTAAGTCATTTTTTTTAACTCCATTATGTTCTAATTCATTTAATTTATGATAATTATTTGAAATTATTTGCTTCAGTTTCTCAATTTTTTCTTTATTTTTTATTTGAAGCATTACACTCATATTTGTTAACTCTAGAAATTCTATTAAATAGAAAAGCTCATACTCTAACAAGTTATCTATCAAATCTATTATACCAAGAAATAAGACACCATTTTTTTGAAATATGTTGGTTTTTAGAAGATCATTTATAATTGCTAGATTTTCTTTAAAGCTATTATTATTTTGACAATTGTATAAAAGAAATAATAATATTTCAAAGTCAATTTTATTTTTAGAAAAACGAAATAAATCCTTTTTTATTGTTAATTGATATAATTCTAACTCTTCTTCCTTATCATACTGTGCTTCTTGATTTAAATATTCTTGAAGTTTTCTTTTAATGTCTTCCATTTGACATCGCCTCTTTTTTCAATATTTTTTCTATTCTTTCAGTTACTAATTGTTGTTCTTCTATATAAGCTTCATCTTGAACTAATTGCTTTATTTTCTTAATAAGATATTTATATTTTTCATTTCTTGTAGAAATATGCTCGCGATATGCATAATCATTGTCCACTTTTTTCATAAACATACTTAGTATACAGTAGACATCTTTATCTACTCTTTGGAATATGATTCTTGTTTTAAAGTTTTTTACTTCTAACAGCCCTTGTATTTTATCGCTAGTAATCATTTTAATGTTTTTAAATGTTCCTTTTTTTATAGAATTTAGTAATTCTAAAAATGAATCATAATAATCTACTTCCATTTTTTCAGCCTCTGCTAAAGCATAATAATTTCCACTAGAGGATTGCAAATAGATTAATGTATTTTCTTTTTCTGCAGGTATTTGTTCAATTTCTGAAATTTCTTTTTTATCACGATATTCAATTAACCATGCTATGAAATTTCTTTTTTCATTTATTTCTTGTAAAAAGTCTAACTTTTCTTCTTCACTCATTGCTTCTTCTTTTATAAATGTTTCAATTTCTATAATTTCTTTTAAAATAGAAGAAATTAATAAATTCATTATAAGTTTAAAATTAGAATTTTCTTTTTTTGGTAGATAATGAGGTAGCTCTTCTTTTTTAGGACAACTTTTTAATAAGGTTATATAAAATTGTATATCTAAATTTATTTCTTTGGAATTATTTGGCTCATTGTTCCAATCAACATCCTTTACAGTGCTTAAATTTTTACTTGAGATAGGAATATTTTTAAATGACATTTTCTTTTCTATTAATTCATTTAATTTTTTTAAATAGTATTTTTTATTTCTTAATTCTATTTCCTCTATTATTTTTCTTTTTTCTGGTTCTGAAGTTTGAGATGGAAACGAAAAAAATTCTATAAATTGTGATTCCATATTAATCCCCCTTTTTTATGGTATTATAGCCACTTTTTATTCTTTTGTCAAATTAAGTTTAAAAGGGTATTCTTTTACTATTTTTCGGTTAAGATAAATCAAGGTTATTAAAACTAATGTATTTTTTTATTTTGTTTTATTAACTTAAATTTTCTACTAAATAGTCAATATTACTTTTGTTTAGAAATATATTAGTTTCAAAAATAAAAAAAAGGTTAAAAAATTATTTTCTAACCTTAATATACGCTTTGCATTTTTTAATATATTTTTACTCTGTAACGTTAATTTTTAAAGAATAAGTAGTAAAACTATCCGTAAATGGTTTATGATGAAATGAAATTACATACTCGTTAGGTTCTAAGCCTTTTAGTATAATTCCAACATTTGAGTCAGCATATTGGACATTCGTATTAATTGGTATTAAACTGTCTTGTTTGTACACTTTAACATTTTCAATGGAATGATCGACATATATAGTATCATTCTTGTTTACCTCTAAGACATTCTGATAATCTTGAAGGCTTGGATGTAAAGAATTATTTTGATTAGTAAATTCTTTTCCATCAATAGTTCTAGTTAAGAAATAGGAACCGATATTACATTTTACATATTTTATTCCAGAATCACTATAATCTTTATAAAAAGATCCACCAATATATTCTGTATGAGCATATAGCGCAGGAGGCTCCATTTTTTCATAATACTCTAATGAATGAAAATTATTAGGAAACCAAATGATCTCCCATTCATTTTTTTTCCCAGAAAAATGATTATCTGGAAAACCATTCCAATGAATTATCTTGTAAAGGATTGCACTATAAGTGGTAGTTCCTCCATCTAAATAAGCCATTCTAATTGGAAATACTAGCACAATTATAAAGAATAGTAATACTCCCCACCAAAAGAAGTCTATTTTTTTTGATTTCATTTTTGACCCCATATTCTTTCTACTTACTTTTTTATATTTTGACTACATCGACATAGTATGTACCCTTTTCATCTTTTAAAGTAGTCATAATATATAAAGCATAATTATCTTTTTCTATATCATAATTTATGATATCACTTTGTTCAACAACTTCTTTATAATTAATGACTCTTTTTTTATTTATCAATCTACCACCTAAAAATCGGGAAACTGCTAAAAAAGTATGTAAAAGAATTATATTATTTTGGTAATATAATTCTTAATTTTTTGCTTCGTTATTTTTTTAAATATTTTTTTAACCATTGGCCTGTATATGATGTTTCACATTTCGATACTTCTTCTGGTGTTCCTGTTGTTACAATAGTTCCTCCACCTATTCCACCTTCTGGTCCTAAATCGATTATATGATCAGATACTTTTATAACATCTAAATTGTGTTCTATTACTATTACAGTATCTCCATTATCTACAATTCGGTTTAAAATAGAAAGCAATTTTTTAATATCTTCCATATGAAGCCCAGTTGTTGGTTCATCTAAGATAAATAAGCTTTTACCAGTAGCTTTTTTTTGTAATTCTTTAGCAAGTTTTACTCTTCCTGCTTCTCCTCCAGATAATGTTGGTGCGGATTGGCCTAGCGTTATATAAGTAAGACCAACATCCACTAAAACATCTAATTTTCTTTTTATTTTAGGAACATTTTCAAAAAATTCAGCTGCTTCAGATACTCTCATATTTAGAACATCGCTAATATTTTTTCCTTTAAACTTAATATCAAGTGTTTCTCTATTGTATCTGCGACCATGGCAAACATCACATGGGACAAATACATCTGGTAAGAAGTGCATTTCTATTTTCTTTACACCATCTCCCCAGCAAGCTTCGCATCTTCCACCTTTTACGTTGAAAGAAAATCTTCCTTTATCATATCCATGCATTTTACTTTCTTTCGTATTTGCAAACAAATCACGGATATCATCAAATACTCCAACATAGGTAGCTGGATTACTTCGTGGAGTTCTTCCTATTGCATCTTGACTAATCATGATTACTTTATCAATGTTTTCTAATCCTTTTACTTCTTTACACTTTCCAGGAATATCTTTTGTTTTATAAACATGATTTGCTACAGTTTTATATAAAATTTCGTTTACTAATGTACTTTTTCCTGATCCTGAAACCCCTGTTACACAAATTAATTTACCTAAAGGAAATTTCACATTTATTTTTTTTAAGTTATTTTCTTCTGCTTTTAATATTTCTAAATATTTGCCATTTCCTTTTCGTCTTTTTTTCGGTACTTCTATTTTTTCTTTTCCAGACAAATATCTTCCTGTAAGGCTTTTCTCATTTTTCATAACTTCTTTTGGGGTTCCATACGCAACGACATTCCCACCATTTTCTCCTGCTCCAGGACCTATTTCTACTAAGTAATCTGCAGCACGCATTGTATCTTCGTCATGTTCTACAACAATTAAAGTATTTCCTAAATCTCTCATTTCTTCTAAAGAACGTATCAAGCGTTCATTATCTCTTTGATGTAATCCAATACTTGGCTCATCTAAAACATATAAGACTCCTGATAATTTGCTACCAATTTGGGTTGCAAGACGAATTCTCTGCGATTCTCCTCCAGAAAGTGTTCCTGCTGGACGTTCTAAGGTTAAGTAGTCTAGTCCAACATTTACTAAAAAGTTTAATCGATTATCAATTTCTGATAATAATAATTTACTAATATTTTCTTGTTCCGGTGTAAGTTTTAATTTTCTTAAAAAATCTCTTAATTCTTTAATACTCATTATTGTCATATCGTATATATTTTTTCCTTTAATATAAATCGATAATATGCTATCTTGAAGTCTTGTTCCATGACAAGTAGAACAGTCCATCTCAATCATAAATGTTTCTAGCCATTCACGAGTCCATGCACTCGTAGTTTCCATATATCTTCTTTCTAAATTTGGAATAGCCCCTTCATAGTAATCGTTTGTGTAACGAACATTTCCATTTTTGGCTACATACTTAATTTCTATTGGTTCTTTGGTTCCATATAACAATATTTTCATTTTGTCTTTTGGTATATCTTTGACTGGCATATCCATATCAATGTTATATTTTTCACATACAGCTCGGACTGTTGTATTGTGTGTATTGTTATCTATCGTATATCCTTGAAGAGCGTTTTGATTTAATGATTTTGATTTATCTGGCAATATCAATTCTTCACTAATTTTAAGTTTTGTACCTAATCCTTTACAATCAGGGCAAGCCCCATAAGGGCTATTAAAGGAAAAAAGTCTTGGTTCTAATTCAGGAATAGAATAGTTACAATGTACACATGCATAATTTTCACTCATTAATATTTCTTCTCCTCCAATAATGTGAAGAAGGACTTTTCCATGAGCTAAATTTGTACTTGTTTCTATTGACTCAAATATACGGCTTCGTTCTTCTAAATTTACTACCACGCGATCTACAACTACTTCAATGTTATCTTTTTTATTTTTTTCTAAAACAATTTCTTCGTCTAAGCTTTTTACTTCTCCATTTACACGAACTCTTGAAAATCCTTGAGCTCTTAAATCATCAAATAAATCTTTATGTGTTCCTTTTTCTCCATGTACTACAGGTGCTAGAATCTCTAATTTTGTTCCATTTTCCATTTCCATCACTTTATTCGTCATTTCTTCGATACTTTGACTCGTGATAGGGATATGATGATTAATACAATAAGGAGTTCCAATTCTTGCAAATAATAATCTTAAAAAATCATAAATTTCTGTTATAGTTCCAACTGTACTTCTTGGATTTTTATTTGTTGTTTTTTGATCAATTGAAATACTTGGTGATAATCCTTCAATTGAATCTACATCTGGTTTTTCGACATTACCAATAAACTGTCTTGCATAAGCCGATAGGCTTTCTACATAACGTCGTTGTCCTTCTGCAAAAATTGTATCAAAAGCTAAACTACTCTTTCCTGATCCTGATAACCCTGTCATTACAATTAATTTATTTTTTGGAAGTTCAATATCAATATTTTTTAGATTATTTTCTCTTGCTCCTTTAACAATTATTTTTTCCATTTTGGCACGCTCCTCTTCAAACATTCCTTATTCTACCACAAAATTTAAAATTTATTTGTAAAATTACTATAGCATATATTTGTTCGTTATGCAAATATAAAAAAAGAAAGCTTATTTCTTTTTGTCATTTTATTAAAATGGTTAATATAATTCCTAAGAAAATACACGATGCAATAATTACACTCGAAATTAAAAAGCCATTTGATGTTTTTCTTGATAGTTGATTTGGACGAATATTTTGAACGGAATAATTTGTAAGACATGTAGATAATTCTATCATGCAACTTTCTAATTCTTTTCCTTTATAATTTGCAATTAAATATGTGGTTATTTCTTCTATTGCTACTGCATAACTTCTATTTTCCATTATTTTATACCATATTGTATTTCTTTCTTGTAAATTAATGTACTTATTCACAAATTTTTCTAAAACAAGTAATTCTTTTTCTTTTATATAAGTATTTTGGTATTCTTCATATAAATTTTTTCCAGATAGCATTTGATAAAATTCTAACATATAAAGAAAATCATTTTGAAAAATCATTTTTCTTTTGTCTATTTCTTGAGGAATTTTTGTTAATAAGTCTAAGGCTATTTTTTTATTTGGTTGATGTTGATAACTGATTTTAATTTTTTCTTTTGCAGCAAATTCTTCAGTGATTATTTGGATTAATCCTTGATTTAAAAACTTGCCAAACTCTAAGGTTTCCTCAGTTATTTGTTGAGTTCTTTTTGTAGAATCAATTAAAAAGGAAAAAATTTCATATGGAAGATATTCTTTTATTAGTAAAATCTTTTCTTCTATTGTTTTTCCTTGTAATGATGGATGTAATGGATTACAACATATAGTAGGATATTTTCTTTCTTCCTCCCATATACTATACACGATTTCTTTTTTTGTTTTATCATCAGTAAGTTTTAGAACGGAATTTTCTAATGTGGATAATTCGTATAAAAACAAATCATCTTCTGTACCAAAAAAATCGCGATAATCTCTGTAAATTAAGCGACACAATTCTTTAACATAATCATTTAACTCATTTTGATACTCATGATATTTCATAAGAAAACTCCTCTCTAGTATAAATATTGTATCATTATTTTTTATTACATGCTATAATATTTGGCATTGAGGTGTAAAATGAAAAATTATGATGTTATTTTATTTGATTTAAATGATACTTTAGTTAATGATACAGAAAATAGACGATTTGCATATCAATGTATGATTGAGTATTTTGGATTTCCTTATTCTGAAGAAGGCTTTTTACATTGGCTTTCCTTTGATAATCTATATTGGAAAACTTATGTAAATCATGTTTCTGTTCCAAGCGAATTCAAGCATATTCAATCAGATTATGTTTGGTATATTCGAAGCTATCGTTATTTTATGTTTTTTAATGGAAAAATTTCTTTAAAAGAAGCTCTTGCTTATAATGAATTATATATTAAAAGTTTAGAAAAACATATTGTTTCTATGCCTAATGCATTTGAAATGATTTCGTTTTTATGGAATCATTATCTTCTTTATATCGCGACAGATGGTCCTAAACAAGCAGTTCCTTCTAAATTAAATGCTATTGGATGTTCTAGTTTTTTTCAAGGTATTTTTTCAAGAAATATGACCAAATCGAATACTGCAAAGCCCAATCCTTTGTTTTTTGAAGATCTTTTGGAATATATTCACTTTGATAAAAAGGATCGCATTTTAATTGTAGGAGATAATCTTGAAAAAGATATTGCTTTGGCATCAAATGTTCAAGTTGACTCTTGTTGGTACAATCACAAACAAGAAGTTTCTACAACTATTATTCCAACTTACGAAATTCATGATTTATTAGAACTTAAGAGGATTCTTTCATGAGTTTTTTATATTCTTTAGATAATAAACGTTATCATACGTTAAATTATTTTTATAAAACAAGATTTGGAAAAAAGGTTTTTAAAGTTAGTTTAAATGCTGGTTTTTCTTGTCCTAATTATCAAAATGGCACTGGTTGTATTTTCTGTTCTCATCAAAGTGGTGATTTTGCAGGCAAAAAAGAAGATAATTTATTAACTCAATTTGAAAATATAAAATCAATGATGGAAAAAAAATGGCCTGATAGTTTTTTTATTGGTTATTTTCAAGCTGCTACGAACACTTATGCACCTTTATCGATCTTAAAAGAAAAATATGAAACTATTTTAAATATTAAAAATGTTGTAGGTTTATCTATAGCTACCAGAAGTGACGCGATTAGTAAAGAAGTTTTTGATTATTTGGAAGAGTTAAATAAAAAAACGTTTCTTACTGTTGAACTTGGTCTTCAATCTATTCATGAACAAACTTTAAAACTTATTCGTAGAGGACATACTTTAGAAAATTTCACGCAATGTGTGTTAGAACTTAAAAAAAGAAAAATTTTAGTAGTCGTTCATATTATTAATGGACTTCCTTATGAAACAAAAGAAATGATGATTGAAACCGTACGTTATTTAAATGATTTAAACATAGATGGTATTAAGATACATATGCTTCATGTATTAAAAAATACTCCTCTTGAAACTTTATACATAAAAGAAAATTTTCCTATTTTATCAAAAGAAGAATATATTGATATAGTTTGCGAACAACTTGGCTATTTAAACCCTAGTATTGTTATTCATAGAATTACTGGTGATCCTACTAAAGAAGATTTAATTGAACCAACTTGGCTTTTAAAGAAATTTTGTGTTTTAAATGATATTGATAAAGAAATGAAAAAAAGAAATTTATATCAGGGGGATTATTTAAAATAAATTTTATAGAAACTTTGTTTCTTTTTTAATTTAATAAAGTATTTATTTTAGTTATTGGAAAGCCTTTTAAAATTGTGGATAAGGCAGTCTCCTCATTAGTTTTTTCTTCTAAAAATTTTTGATATTTTCTTTTAAAAATTTCTATTCCTTCTTCTATATTATTACTTCTTATATAATCGCAGAAATCAGTTGTACAAAGTTCGCTTACATTTGTAATATTTTCTTTTTTTAAATATTCTATTAAATTATTTGAATTTACATTTATTTTGTATTCTTCTAATTCTAATCCATAAGTTGGCTCAATTGATAATAAGATAAGAGCTATTATTATAAGTCCCATTGTAAATATATATTTTTTCATTTCACTTCACCTAAAAATAGTATGTAAGGTTATAGAAAAAAAAGAATGGCAATTTTTACCATTCTTTTATATTATAGTTTTCTTTTTCTAAACTTTCTTTTTGAAATTTAATATTTTTATTACGATAGACAATTTTTACTATTTTTCCATCGTTTCTTAATTTTTGAACTTCTTTAAATACTTCTTGTAATTCTGATTCTTCCTTTATTATAAAAGCAATTTTTTCTGTTTTTTCGGGAATTTGAAATCCACGTTCTTCTAGAAGTAATAATAATCTTTCAAATCCAATAGAAAAGCCACATGCAGGTACCGATATGTTTGCATATTTTTCAATCATTTTATCATATCTTCCCCCTCCACCTATACTAGATCCTAAGTCGTTTACGCCAATTTCAAAAATAGGTCCTGTGTAATAACCCATTCCTCTTACAAGTGTTGGATCAAATATAATTTCTGCATCTACTAGATGTGTTACAGTCTCTTTTATCGTCTTTAAATTTTTTACAACTTCTTCATCCATTTTGAAAGATTCACAAAATTTTTCTAAAGTTTCTTCTTTTTTTTCAAAATATTTTAAATATTTTTCTACATTCTCTTTGCTTAAATTTAGACTTAGTAATTCTTCTTTTACTCCATCTATTCCAATTTTGTCCATTTTATCTAATGTGATTAAAATATTATCCATTTTTTCTAAAGGTAATCCTGATTCTTCAATCATTTTAGTAAGAATTTTTCGATCATTTATTTTTATAGTAAAACCTGTAAAATTTAATTTCTTTAAAAAAGTGGTTATAGAAGTAATTAGTTCTATCTCGGCAAGATAAGTTTTTTCACCAAGAATATCTAAATCACATTGCATAAATTCCCTAAATCTTCCCTTTTGATTTCTTTCAGCACGATAAACGTTTCCTATTTGAAATGCACGAAAAGGAGTTGTTAATAAGGATTTATTATTCGCATAATATCTCGATAATGGTACAGTTAGATCATATCGCAGTCCAGAATCAACAAATGAATCTAAATCGTCTAATGTGCCATTTTGGAGTTTTTCTCCTCTTTTCATAATTTTGAAAATTAATTTTTCATTATCTCCACCTTGTTTGCTTGTTAAGTTTTCAATGTGCTCTACTGTAGGTGTTTGAATCATTTCAAAACCAAATGTTTTATATGTTTCTTTCATTAAATTTAAAACATATTCTCTCATTGCCATAGATTCTGGTAATATATCTCGCATTCCTTTTGTTGGTGTTTTTATAAAATTCATAATTTCATTCCTTTCTGTATCAAATTTAGTAATATTTTATCTTCCATTTCTAATGGCATTCCTAATGTTTTATACTCCATTTCTCCCACTGCTTTTTCACATATTACAGGTTCGCTATTAAAAATTTTAAAATATTTTTCTATTACAAATGTAAGCCATTTCTTTTGATAAGGATCTATAATTGTTTCTATAATTCTTGATCTAATTGGTTTTAAACGATAAAATAAATACCCTTCTGGCGCTACTAAATCTTTAACTTCTAATATTTCATCAAATGGAACTTCAAGGTGATGATAAAAAGCTGGAAATATTTTTACTTGTTCATAAATTGCTAATAAACTATGATACATAAACTTTAATTTAGTTCTTTTTAAGTTTTCTTTTTCATCCCATAAATATTCTTTATATAATCTTTTGTAATTTTGAGCATATTCTATTTCTTTATCTCTTAAAATATAAATAGGGACTTTGTTTATAGCATACGAAGATCGTTCTCCTTTCGTTTTTAAGAATTCATATCCATAAACTGAATCTATGTTTCTAGGGAACATACTTAAATGCTCTAATGGTTCATAAATTATTTTATCTTTTGTTATATACATAATGTCACCTCACCACTAGTTAAAGTGTACCACTCATGTTTTAGATAGTCAAATTTCTAAAGTTTATTGTTTTTTTCTAAATAATTGATATCTTCTTCCGATAGTAAAATTCCAGATTTTAAATAGGATTTTTCACCTAGTGCTTTTTCACATAAAATATATTCGTTATTACAAAGGTATGCAATTATTAAAGTTCTTTTTAAATTATTATAAAATACTTCTTTTTCACAAATTATTTGCTTTCTTTGATAATCAAAGCTATAGCCTAATGGAGGTATGTAGATTGTATTTCCAAATTCATCACTTGTAAAATTTTCTATATTACTATCTTCTACAAAATGTGTTGATGGTTTAAATATTTTTACTCTGTCATAAAGTTCTGCTATTTTTCTTTGTAGTATTTTTATTTTAAATAAATTGGATTTGGGTACTTCTACTAAGTTATTTATTTCATTTTGTGATACGATATGACCATTTTCAATTGCAGGATTTCTTGTAATAGATATTGGAACTTTATTCACTCCATATTGAAAAAAATCACTTTGGGTTTTTAATAAATGATAACCTTCTGTATTTGGTTCGTTTTTAATAAAGCGATTTATATATTCCCCTTTGTTATAAATTATTTTGTCTTTTAATACTATCATTTTTAATTGCCCCCTTTTTTCAAGGGATTATTATTACATAAAAAAAACAAGAAGTCAATTATTTTATTTCTATAAATTTTCTTGTTTCTTTTTCTTCTTCTTTTGGAACAATTATATGAAGTGTTCCATTTTCTGTATATGCTTCAATAGTATTTTCGTTAATATTTCCTAAATAAAAACTTCTTTGAAATTTATTATATATTCTTTCTCTTCGAATATATTTTTTATTTTCTTGATTGTCTTCTTGCTTTTTTTCAGCAGAAATAATAATATTTCCTTTGTTAGATTCTATTTTTATCTCTTCTTTTTTAAAGCCTGGAATATCCATCTCTAAATGAAATGCTCTATTGTCCTCATAAATGTCACATTTTAATGCATTCTCTTCATTAGTAAAGAAGTTTTCAAATAAATCATCTAAATAATAATTTCTAGGTACTATTTTCATTTTATCATTTCCTTTCAATAATTATTATAACACTTTTTTGGCACTTGTCAAGTTAGAGTGCTATAATTTTCATTCCCATAAAAATAATAATTCTTCTATTTGTTCTTCTATTTTTTGTTTTTCTTTTTGAAGACTATCCATTTTTTGATAGTCCATATAATTTTCTTCTTTTAGCATATCCATTTCAATTTGTTTTAATTTAGTCTCTAGTTGTTTTATTTGTATTTCAATTTTTTTGGTTTCTTTTTTCTTTTCTTTGATCTTTTTTTCTTTTTTAGGTTCTTTCTGTGTTTTTTCTGTAGATTCTTTTAATTTTTCATTTTCTTTTTGATATTCTTTCAAAGTACCTCGAAAGAATATTGAGGGATTATTTAATATTACTAATGAATTTGCAATTTTATCGATAAAATATCTATCATGAGATACAAATAATATTGTTCCTTCATAATTTAAAAGACATTTTTCTAATGCTTGTTTTCCTAACAAATCTAAGTGATTGGTTGGTTCATCTAATATTAAAAAGTTAGGTTCTTTGCTTATTATTTTTGCAAGTGATAGTCTTACTTTCTCGCCACCAGACAAAACTTCTATTGGCTTAAATACATCATTTCCAGTAAATAGAAACACACCTAAAAAAATTCTTAATTGTTCTTTATTTTTTTCTGGTAAATAAATTTGCATTTCTTCTAAAACAGTTCTTTTTTCTGTTTCAAAATTAAAGTTTTGATCAAAATAGGCAACCTCCAAATGGGTTCCTAATTCTATTATGCCACTTTTTTTTGGAATTATTCCCATTATAGTCTTTAATAATGTTGATTTACCACTGCCATTTGGCCCTATGATAGCTATTCTTTCTTTTTTGTGTATCTCAAAATTAACTTTATTTAATATTGTATGATAACCAAATTCTACATTTTTTAAAGATAATACACGCTCACTACTTTCTTTTTTTACAGGAAATTTTAATTTGATATTTGACTCGTCTTTCTTTGTTGGACATTCTATAATAGTCATTTGTTCAATTTTTTTTAGTTTAGACATAGCCATTCCAGCTTTACTAGGTTTATATCGAAATCTATCTGCAATAGCTTTTAAGCGAGCTATTTCTTTTTGCTGCATTTCATAATTTTTTAATGTACTTTTATAATTTTCTTCTTTTTGTTTTTCATATGATGTATAATTCCCTGTATATTTCGTCATACTTCCATATTCAATTTCATAAACTTTATTTACAATTTGGTCTAATAAATATCTATCATGAGAAACTAATATAAGTGAGGATTGGTAATTTTTTAAATATTCTTCTAACCATTCAATTGTATTAATATCTAAATGATTAGTAGGTTCATCTAGTAATAATATATCTGGTTTGCTGAGAAGTAACTTTATTAAGGCAATTTTTGTTCTTTCGCCTCCCGAAAACTCTTTCATGGTTTTCTTTTTATCTTCTGTGAAAAAGCCAAATTTTGGTAGTATTTTGTCTATCTCACTTAAATATTCATATCCTCCAAGTAATTTATATTGTGCCATTAATCTCTCATACTCTTCATAATTTTTAATATTTTCTTCCATCGCTTTTATTTTTTTTTCAAGATCTAATATTTCTTTATAAACAATGAGTAATTCTTCCTCTAATGTATGCTCTTCGTTTTTTATAGCATTTTGTTCTAAAAAGCCAATTGTTATATTCTTGCTTTTTTCTATTTTAAATGCTTCTTTCCCTATACCTTCACTTAGTATTTCTAAATTAATAAGGCTTTTTAAAAAGGATGATTTTCCACAGCCATTTCGTCCGACTATAGCAACTTTATCTTTTTCATACAATTCAAAATTGATTTCTTCTATAATACTTTCATTTCCATATGAAATACTGCCATTTGTAATTTTTAACATTTTTTTCACTGCTTTCTTAATCTAATATGTTTCATTAGATCATATTTTCTATAATTCTTATTTTATCAAATGAAAAAGACTTTGATAAGTCTATATTGCGTATAAAACAATTTCGGTTGGAAAAATAGGTCCTCCATAATATCTTAAATAAAATTGGTAATTTGGATTCATTTCTTTTATAAGTTTCCATATTCCAATTAAGTCATCAAATCCATGATATACTGATATCATCATTTTTGGTTTGTTTTCTTCAATATGCTTACGAGCTCCTAATAAAGCTTTGGTTTCACTTCCCTCAATATCCATTTTTAATATTGATATAGGGCATTTTATGTCTTCGTCTAAAGTAACAATAGGAAAATCAGCACCATTTGTTAATACATTAGCAGAAGAGCTTTCTTGATTTTTTATCAAACATCCCATTCCTGAAGTATCTGAAACTGCACATGGCCTTACTATAATTTTATCCATATTTTGATATTTTTTATTTAAAATATCTAAGCTATCTTCTGACATTTCATAAGCATATATTTTTTTTACATTTTCAAAACTATAGTTTTGATTTAATTCATCGATAGTGTCTCCAGTATATGCACCTAAATCTACTACAACTTCATTATCTAATTTTGGTATTATATCAAGATCAAAGTAATGAGAGTATGTATGCTCTATTACATTATTTAATGTGTTAAAATCATAGCAATAAAAATTATTGATAATCGCATATAAGACTATTTTTGACCGATAATCTTTTAATTCATTATAAAACTCTTTATATTTTTCATGATTTATTTTTAAGGATTTGCATACATTTTCAATTTCTTTAAAGTCATTTTTTTCTCCATTTAAAGATCCCCAGTAATTAAATTTTGCAAAGAAGTCTTCTATTGACTTACGTGTGACTTCTGGAACTTTAAAATATTTTTCTTTTACTTTTTTCTCCAATTCTTCAAGAGAAATTTCTTTTATATCTTCTAATAGAGACATAAATTTTTTATCTATTTGATTCATTTATTTCACCATTAATATTTTATGTCATAATACTTTATTTAGAATTTAAAAAAGAAAAATGCATACAAAATAAACAATAGAAGAAAATTTTTAATAATACAATTTAGGCGCTACGGGTATGATTTTTACGTTCTTTATAATGTAAAAAAAACTATA
>CAOJCV010000026.1 GCA_948432605.1 uncultured Mycoplasmatota bacterium
CCTTAACCAAAGCTGATATACTCTCTCCTAAAGCTAGAAGAAGAACAAAACGAGAATTTAAAAAACAACAACTACTCCGAGAAAAGAAAATTAACTTAACTATGGAAGAAGATCATTAGAAACATCTAGTGTTTCTCAAGCGAAAGGACTCATTGAAAGTATTACAACAATTGAGGAAGATAACAAATATCTTATAGATGTCTTTGTTTCCAAATTTAATCAAAAATTTGCTATGGACTATAATAAGTTTCCAAGTGTTTTTGAAGACTCTCCTTCTAAAGAAATTATCAATTATATTCTAGCAGTTCTACTCCTAGAAAAATAGACAATGGAAATTCTATTAAATTTAAAAATGAATACTATCAACCATATCTACATAGAGAATAAAAATCCTTTCTTCCAAAAACAGAATGTCTTGTAATTCAAGCATTTGACGGAGACTTACTGGTAACTATTGATGAGAAGATTTATGAATTAAAGAAACTAGAAAGAAATGCAACAGTTTCAAAAGAATTTGAGGAAGTAATAGCTGAAAAGAAAAAAGAAAAGAAAAAATACATTCCACCTATGTCACATCCATGGAAAGTTTCTTCTTTTCAAAGACAAATAGAAATGTCTCACATAACTCATCAATATGCTTAAACGTTTTTTATGCCGAGAAAGCTTTTGATCAATAAAATGTTTCTGCTTGTCAAAAGGAAATTGGAATAAATTTTCCCGTTTATGTTTTAAAAAATTTGGGACATTTTAAAAAAACTATTGACAATAGACTATTTCAAAGAAGATAAAACACTACTAATAATATCAATATTATCAATCGCATCACTTAATTTATCAGTTGCTCTTTCATGATAAAGTTCTTTCATTTTTTCTTGAAATTCTTTATAAGCTTCAGGATTCCGATTTAAATATTTAATCCAATAAGAATTTTCTTTTAAATATTGATACATCTTAGGATTATCAATTAATTTTTTTTGCAATTCTAATTCCATAGATTAATCCTCAAAAAATTGATTAATAGGTCTAGGAACTTTAGGAATACTAGCAGTAAGAGGAGTAGTTGTTTCTGATTTTCCTGTAAGTTCGCTTACTAAATTCAATGCTTTCTGAGCTGTTTTAATATGCTCTTGAATAGAATTCATATCAATACTCTTTATTTTATCTGTAAAAGCTCCTACTGGGTCAGAAGATACATTATTAGTTGTAGTATTAGTAGTAAAATAGCTACTCCAAGCACTGTCAAGAGGCCCATAAATATCATAGATCTCATAAAATTTTTGCCATGTCATATCTCCATTTCTTATATAAGTTACAAGTTCTGGATGAAGTCTTGCAAAATTTTTAAATTCTTCTTTTTTATTCATGAAAAAATCACCTATAACATCCTATGTTATAAGTGACTTAATTATTTATAATTTAAAATCTTCCAAAGTAAATTGAACTGGTTCTTCTTTTTCGGAAACTATTTCTTCTTTTTTTTCTTCTAAAGAAATTAATTGAACAAATTTCATCGTATAAAGTATCTGTTTTTTTGTGACAGCAGAACCAGTACTAGCCAAATCCATTATTGGAATTTCACTATTTTTTAAAGAAATTTTTCCATCTTCCGTTACATAAGTGATCTCGCTTTTACCAAATGTATCCATAATACCTAAAATTTCATAATTAACACTTTTTACTTTTTTTATCAAAGCTCCACCACGTTTAGCACGTCCAGTTTCTTCTAAATCAGTATATTTCACTCTTTTAGCAGTATTTTGATTTGTAAAAATAGTAACATATTCAGAATCTTCCATACTAATTGCATCAACAACAAAATCTTCTTTTAAAGCAATAGCCTTCACTCCAGAACCTCTTACTCCAACTAAAGGTACCTCGAGTTTCGAAAATTTACAATAATATCCATTTTTAGAAACAACTAAAATATCTTTTCTCGACAATTGAACTGCCACGACTTGATCTTGATCTTTTAACTTCATAGATATCATAGCTTTAGAAGTACGTGAAACTTCATATTCTTGAGCTTTTGTTCTCTTAATCATTCCATTTCGAGTTACCATAACAAACTCTTCTGATTTATCATAAATAAACGATGCGATTACTTTTTCCTCTGATTGTAAAGTAATAATATTATTAATATGTTTTCCAAGATCTTTCCATTTAGAATCAGGAATTTTATGAACAGGAAGGAAAATATAATTTCCTAAATTTGTAAATAATAAAATATTATCTTGAGTAGAAACATCAAATAAATTTTTTATAAAATCACCAGGTTTCATAGTCGGTTCTTCATTATTTGAAGTATAAGATTTGTTACTTACCCGTTTAATATATCCTTCATTTGTAACTACCACGACTACTCTTTCTTTAGGTATCATACTTTTCATATCTATTTTTAGCTCTGTTACAGTATCCTTAATCTCAGTGCGTCGAGGATTTCCATATTCCTTTTTAATAATTTTAAGCTCTTGTTTCATAACATGTTTCAATGCTTCTTCATTATTCAAAATTTGCTCCCATAAATACATATTTTTTCTTAATTTTTCCATTTCTTCTTCTATTTCAACAATATCAGTATTTGTTAAACGATAAAGTTGTAACTCAACAATAGCTTTAGCTTGAGCTTCTGTAAATGAAAATTCTTTAACTAAATTTTCAATGGCATTTGCTTTATTCTTACTAGCACGAATAACTCTAATAACTTCATCTAAAATACTTATAGCTTTTACTAGTCCTTCTAAAATATGATATCTTGCTTTTGCATGTTCTAAATCAAATTTTGTTCTTCTCGTAATAACTTCTCTTTGGTGTGCTATAAAAGCATCTAAAATTTCTAAAACTCCTACAAGTCTTGGTCTTCTATTTACAATTGCAACCATATTAAAATTAAAATTAATTTGTAAATCCGTATTTTTTAGTAAATAATTTAAAACCAATTCTGCATTTGCTGTACTTTTTAAATCAATAACAATACGAGCCATATTTTCTCGATCAGACTCATCTATGACATCATTAATTCCTTCGATTTTTTTATCTAATTTTATATCAATAATCTTTTTAATTAGTTGTTCTTTTAATACTTCATAAGGAATAGAATGAACAATAATTTGTTGCTTATTACCAGAATGAACAATTTCGGTTTTAGCTTTTAAAACTACTTTCCCTTTTCCTTTCGTATAAGCTTCAATAAGTCCAGCTTTTCCTTCAATTACACCACCTGTTGGAAAATCAGGACCTGGTAATATTTCCATAATTGTATCTAAACGACAATTAGGAGATTCTATTCTTTTGATCGTTGCGTCCACTACTTCACTTAAATTATGAGTAGGAATATTTGTAGCATATCCGGCTGAAATTCCTGTAGAACCATTAACTAAAAGATTTGGAAATTTAGCTGGTAACACAGTGGGTTCTTCTATTCTATCATCAAAATTCCAAGCCATTTCAACAGTATT
This sequence comes from uncultured Mycoplasmatota bacterium, assembly GCA_948432605.1. Lineage (GTDB taxonomy): Bacteria > Bacillota_I > Bacilli_A > RF39 > UBA660 > Ventrenecus. Next base: position 3,456 of record CAOJCV010000026.1, read on the forward strand.
TTTTTCAATAGACTTTAACATTTCCTCAGCAATTTTTGATAATCTAGATTCTGTATAACGCATGGCAGCAGGACCATCACCATCAATAGATCCATTATTCCCATGAACATCAATAAAAACTTCACGCATTTTCCATGGCTGGCTTAAACGAATCATCGCATCATAAATCGAAGAATCTCCATGTGGATGAAAATGACCCATAATATATCCTACTGCAGTTGCACTTTTTCGATGTGGCTTATCATAAGTAAAATGAGAAGTATACATTCCATATAAAATACGACGTTGAACAGGTTTTAAACCATCTCTTACATCAGGTAAAGCTCTTTCTTGAATAATTTCCTTAGAATATCTTCCAAAACCTGTCTCCATAATTTCTTCTAAACTATAATCAAATATTTTTTCAATAATCGATTTTTCACTTTTTTTCTTTGCCATTTCATCACTTCCTAAAATCATCTTCTAAAGTAAAGTCAACATTCTCATTAATCCATTCTTTTCGAGGTGCTACATCATCCCCCATCAACACATGAATTCTTTTTTCAGCTATCGCTGCATCACTTAAATTAACACGAATAAGTCTACGATGTTCTGGATCCATAGTAGTTGCATATAATTCTTCCCCATCCATTTCACCAAGTCCTTTAAATCGTTGAACTTTTAAATTTCCTTTTAAAGTTTTCTTACGCTCTTCAAGTTCTTCATCAGTAGCAATATATTCTTTCCCATTTTTAGTTTCAATAGAATAAAGAGGAGGAGTCGCAATATAAAGCATCCCTTGTTCAATCAATGGCCTCATAAAACGATAAAAAAATGTAATCAAAAGAATTTGAATATGTGATCCATCCACGTCGGCATCTGTCATGATAATAACCTTACCATAATTACTCTCTGTATAATCAAAATTAGCACCAAGTCCTGCACCTATCGCATACTCTATTTGTCGTAATTCTGCGTTTGCTTCAATCTCTCTTTCTGAAGCTTTTTCACAATTTAAAACTTTTCCACGCAAAGGTAAAATTGCTTGTGTTTCACGATTTCTACAAGGTTTTGCAGAACCACCTGCTGAATCTCCCTCAACTAAGAATAATTCATTTAAATGATAATTTTTTCCAGTAGCTTTTGCAAGCTTCTCAGATAAAACTCTTTCTTTGTTATTCTTTCCAGTTCCTTTTCGAACTTGTTCTCTTGCTTTTCTCGCAGCTTCGCGAGCTAATTTACTTTTTTGAGCTTTTTCAATAATAGAAAGAGCAATCTCTTTATTTTCTTCTAAAAAGAATTTTAAGTTCTCATAAACAACACTTTCCACAGCACTTCTTGCTTCTGGAGTTCCAAGTTTTCCCTTAGTTTGACCTTCAAATTGCAATAAATTTTCAGGAATTTTAACAGAAATAATAGCAGATAGTCCCTCACGAACATCATCTCCTGTAAGTCCATCTTTTCCTTTAATTAAATTATTCCCACGAGCATAATCATTAAAAGCCTTTGTAATACCTGTTTTAAAACCAACTTCATGAGATCCTCCATCACCCGTTTTAACATTATTTACAAAAGATAAAATTTGTTCATTATAAGAATCAGTATATTGCATAGCAATATCAACTTCTATATTATTTTTAGTATTTTCAAAATGGATAACTTTGTGTAAAGGATTTTTATTTTCATTAATATATTCTACAAAAGAAATAATCCCATTTTCATAATGATATTTTGCATTTAAATTATCTTCTTCATCAATAATTTCAATAGTTATATTAGAAAGCAGAAAGGCACTTTCTTGCATTCGTTCACAAATCGTCGTAAAAGAAAAATTACAATTTTTAAATATTTCTTTATTTGGCAAAAAATTAACAATAGTTCCTGTTTTTTTTGACTCACCTACAGTTTTAAGTGGAGATTTTACATTTCCACCATCTTCAAATTTAATTTGACTAATTTTACCTTCTCGATAAATAGTTACTTCCATTCTACTAGATAAAGCATTAACAACTGAGCCACCTACTCCATGAAGTCCTCCAGATACTTTGTAACCATCTGCTTCAAATTTTCCTCCTGCATGCAAAACTGTATAAATAACTTCAGGAGTACTTTTTCCAGAAGCATGCATTCCGATTGGAACTCCACGACCATTATCTGCTACAGTAACAGAACCATCTTTATGAAGTAAAATTTTAATATAATTTCCATATCCATTAATAATTTCATCTATTCCATTATCAACAATTTCCCACACTAAATGATGCATTCCACGTTTATCTGTAGAACCAATATACATTCCAGGACGTTTTCTTACTGCCTCTAAACCTTCTAAAATTTTTATCGAACTTTCATCATATGTATTTTTTGCTGCCATATTATTCACCTTTGTTAAGTATACCATGAAAAGTCGCTTTTTACCAAGTTTAAAAAGTAAAATAAGTGTCCAAAACAAAATTTTTGAAAGAAAAAAGAAAAAATGTGACAGCGAAAATCACATTTTAATCAAGACTCACAACATAAGGATTATTAAGTTCACCAGTCCCCCTAGTTTGACAGTTGTTACTTAAAAATTCTCTCCAGACATTGAAAAACCTAGTTTTTTAATCATTTCATACTTGCGTAATGTGTCGCTATGTTGTATAATAATTACTAGGAGATATGCTTATGAGGTTAGGAATTTCTAAATCAAAAAACACAATTAACTATTATATTATTAAAGATTATACTAAAAACGGTAAAAGATCTACTAAACATGTACTTAGAATTGGTAACCTTGAAGAAGTAAAAATTATGGCTGGTAATATGGATTATAATGAATGGCTAAAAGAATTTGTCAAAAAATATAACGAAGAACACTGTAAAAATGAAACCATCATCATTAAAAAGAATACTAAAAAAATTATCCCTATGAACCATAAATGTTCTTTCAATGTTGGTTACTTGTTCTTAGAAAAACTATATAACCAATTAAATATCAAAAGTATTTGTAATTCTATTTCTGACAAGTATAAATTTCAATTTGATTTAAATGAAATTTTATCTTATTTAGTTTTTGCTAGAATTATTTATCCTTCTAGTAAATTAGAAACTTTTAAACAATGTCAAAACTTTATGGAACAACCAAAATTCAAACTTCATGATGAATACAGAGCTTTAAGTTATATTGCTGAAAATATGGATTTGATTCAAGAACAATTATTTCATAATAGTAAGAAGATAATTAAAAGAAACTCAAGTGTTATTTATTATGATTGTACCAATTACTTCTTTGATATAGATAATGAAGATGATTTTAGAAAATATGGTATTTCTAAAGAACATAGGCCTAATCCTATTGTTGGCATGGGTTTATTCATGGATGGTGATGGCTTACCTCTATCTTGTAATATTTATCCTGGGAATCAAAATGAACAAAAAACTTTAATTCCTGAGGAAACAAAAATAGTAAATAACTTTAAATTGGATTCTACTAAAATGATTTTATGTACAGATGCTGGTCTTGCTTCTGATGAAATAAAAAAATTTAATATTAAAGATAATCGTGGTTTTGTTATCACTCAATCTTTAAAAAAACTAAAAGAAGAATATAAATCTCAAGTGTTTGATAAATCAAACTGGAGAATTCCTAATGATTTAAAAAATATATATAATCTTGAAACGATAGAAAATGATGAGGCTTTAAAAGAAAAATATTATGAAACTCTTTTCTATAAAATCATTCCAACAGAAACGAAATCTGTTAAACAAGATTTAGTTGTTACTTTTTGCTTTAAATATTTTGATTACAATAGAAATATTAGAAATAATCAAATTGAAAGAGCTAAAAAAAGTATAGAAACCAATAATATTACTAGAAAAGGAAAAAATCAAAATGATTATAGAAGATTCATTGATTCACTTAATTCTACTGACAATGGTGAAGTTGCTGATAATACTACTTATTCTATTAATCAAGATTTAATTAATAAAGAATCTAAATATGATGGTTACTATGCTTTAACTACTAATATAGTTGGAGATATAAATGAAATATTTAAAATTGTGAAAGGTAGATGGGAAATAGAAGAATCTTTTAGAATTATGAAATCTGATTTTTTAGCTAGACCAATTAACTTATCTAGAGAAGATAGAATTAAAGCTCACTTTATGACTTGTTTTATTTCATTATTTATTTACAGATTGCTTGAGAAGAAACTTGATTATAAATATACCACTTCTCAAATTTTAGATACTCTAAGAAATATGAATATGTTAGAAAACAAAGGGGATGGTTATTTTCCAGAATATATTAGAACTAATCTAACAGATGACTTACATGAATTATTTGGCTTTAGAACCGATTATGAAATAAATACTTATAAAGATTTTAAAAAAATTTTTGAACACTCAAAATAAAGAGTCACATTACGCATTTTTTTGAGCAAATTAAAACTCTCTAAACCCTTATAAAATAAGGGATGGGGAGTTTTTTCTCTCTTACAACTGTCAAAGTCAGGAGTATACCATGAAAAGTCGCTTTTTACCAAGTTTAAAAAGTAAAATAAGTGTCCAAAACAAAATTTTTGAAAGAAAAAAGAAAAAATGTGACAGCGAAAATCACATTTTAATCAAGACTCACAACATAAGGATTATTAAGTTCACCAGTCCCCGATATAATATTTACATTGGATTTTAAATAGAACGTAGGAAAAAGAGCGAACTCGCGAAAACCAATTCCAATTGAAACTTCTCCCTTTGAAGCCAATAAAAATATACGAGAAGAACTATCAGAAATTGCTAGAGAAGTTAAGAGCCATGAAGACATTGTTGAATGATAAAGCCAATTATTGGAATAACAATCGGGCACATTTCTCCAATTATATAGAATAGTATTTAAACAAGTCTTTCTATTCGTTGTGTCACCACCGCTAGTTGCATAGCCATAATCGCTTGGATACATTAACCCTACATAGCCATGCCATTGTGTGGTTCTTTCTACATTATCATTTAAACACTCTATTCCACTACTACAAATTTTACTACTATTTTGGCTTCTTTCATATTCATAGAATTTTGAAGTTAAAATATTATTCCATTGACTTGAACTTGCATTTGCACCAGTATTCCAAATAGCCGTATCAATAAACTTTTTTGCAAAAACAGATAATCCATCACGAGTAAAATCACAATCAACTGTTGCATTACTTTGACCATTATAACATTTTTGATTTGCTTTGCTATTATAATAATAATCATTCAGCAAAATATTTGCATCCGCCTGACTCCACTCATTTACTCCACTTCCATCATTCACATTAGAACTAGAACTATCCCAACTAAAATTTCCAATTGAATCATTTCTTATAATTTTTAATCTTGTTTTTCCACTTTCATCTTCTTCACTAGATTTAATATTATTCATACTTCCAATAACTCTCCACAAAATAACATTTCCATCTGCATCTCTATCTCCAATATCAATATAATTATTTGGATTTGCTCCAATATATCTTAGATTGTTATCAGAAGTTTCGTCATACGCAAAGCCACTGATAAGTGTTTGACTTACTACTTCACTTTGATTTCCATATTCATCTTCTGTTTTTACATAAACTGTGTATTCCTCATTCAAACTATCTGCTAATGTTTTTATGGTTTCTGTCCCTTTTCCATATGTTAAATTCCCCACTTCAAATGTATAGGTACTTTCTTTTGCTTTTTCAAAATGTTCCCCATCTAAACTATAATAATAATATTTTATTTTTTCGTTATCTATAGAGTTACTTGCATCTACTTTTATTTTATTGCTTAAATTTGTTACCTCTATATTTGTAGTTGGTTTTTCATGGTCAAATTCATTTAGATAACTCGAAACAATAGTTATTTTACTTTCAAACACTTTATTCATAAATTCTTCGCTTGTTGGAGTATCTTCATCCATCCATAATCTTAAGGAATATGTTTTTGAGGCATTTGCATCCAAATGGCCGGTTTCTAATTTATAAGAAGATGTTGCAGCATCAAGAGTTTTTGTTACATTCTCATTTTCTGTTAATATACTTTTTTCGTCTTCTAACATAACTTTTAAAAAGCCTAAATTTTCTAAAGTAGTTGTATTTAATATTTCTAAATTGATTTGATAGGAGGCAAAAGAATTACAGGCATTCGTTATTGTAAATGTATATGGTGTTAATTCATTTGCTTCTTCATCACTTATTGGATAAGCACTCCCTAAATGAATTGGATTATGATCTTGAAATTCGATTTGAAAACACCCTGTTGTAATTACGTTTGTAGTTGCTTGTTGGAAAGTAATTTGCCATAACGCATAACTTGCAGAAGTAATTAATACAAACACAGAAAGAATCATTATTCCTAACATCCATTTATTTTTAGACTTTTTCACCCAAACCAACTACTTTCTAGCTTTTAGTATGTCCTTCTATTTCTATTTTAAACATGACATATCTTATCGTAATTTAATTATATCATATTTGTGTACTATTATCCAATTTTTTTAAAATCAAAAAGCAAAAAGCAAAATAATCTGTAATAAAACAATTACAACTATTTTGCCTTTTCTTTGATTTAACTTTTAAGTAACCAGTCCAACACATTTATTTTCTTAATTCCATCAAAATCTGCATCTAAGTCATCATCTAATGTTAAAATATATTTTGGATAATTATCATTTATTTTTTTCAAAGGAGCGAGTTCTTTTTCGTATCTTAATGGTTTCGGGTTCTTTGCGCTTTCTTTAACTATTTTTTCTTTTTTAATTGTTCAATTTCTTTTTCTGTCAATCCTGTATACAATATAATTTTTTCTATCTCTTCTTGCTCTTCTAACATTTTAAGGGCAATTTCTATTTGTTTCTTTTTTTTCTCCATCACGCTCGCCTTCTTTGTACTCGGCATTCTTTCGAAATTCTTCAGGATCATAATATAACATTTCATTTAAGTTCTTTGTGAGATTATTCATCTTTCTTTCCACCATCCTCATAAAATTAGTATCATGATATATCTCTTTTCTTTTGTTATTTTCGGAACAAACAAAGAGATAAAGTAACCACTGTAGGTCATATTCATTTAATTTCTTAATCTCAGTATACTCTATATTGCTAAATTAATATCCACGATTTCGATCAAATCATCTCTTACAATATGACAACTTTCTTCCATAACACGACTTCGATATAAAAACTTTCCTTCTTTAAATAAATCATAATTATTTAAATTTACTTGATTAATTTTTTTAAAATGTTTATATCCCTTTCCACTTTCAAATTGTCGTATCATTAAATTTGCTATGTAACAAGAATTTTTAATCATTCCTTCTTCACAGTAGTTATAGTTAATCTCTACATTAAAGAAATCATTTTCAAGTAAGACATCTGTTTCCTGATGCATTAGTTCTTGCTTATTTCCTACTGAAGTATCGACAAGTCGAATATTTTTTCTCACTTCCTCTTCTTCTAAATTTAAAGATAGAGCAATAATTCTTATTAAGTAATCACGGCATTCCTCATCATTTAATACTTTTTTAGCAAGCCAACACTTTAAAAACAATTTTTCTTTATACTTGTCATAATAATCTCCTCCTTCAAAAAAAGAATAGAGACTATCCTAACAGGTTGAAATTTATTTGCAACTATTTCGACAAAAGATTACAAAATTTATGCAAAAAAAAGCTTCGTAAAACACAAAGCTTTTATTTCAAAATTTCAAAAACTTCTTTTCCTAAATATTTAGAATTTCCGTCTAAACGATCTTCGATACGCATAAGTTCATTATACTTACAAATTCGATCCGTTCTAGACATAGAACCAGTTTTAATTTGACCTGTACCAAAAGCCACGACCACATGAGCGATAGTGACGTCTTCTGTTTCTCCACTTCGATGAGACACTACGGCAGTATAACCATTATCCTTAGCCATTTGAATCGCTTCAATCGTTTCTGTAAGCGTTCCTATTTGATTTAATTTAATTAAAATAGAATTAGCAACCCCTTTAGAAATTCCTTCTTTAAAAATTTCAGGATTCGTCACAAATAAATCGTCTCCAACAAGTTGAACTTGATTTCCCAACTTTTCAGTAAGAATTTTCCAACCATCCCAGTCATTCTCAGCAAGACCGTCTTCAATCGAAACAATGGGGTATTTAGAAACTAATTCTTGATACCAAGCAATCATTTCTTCGGTTGTTTTGACACCTCCATGGGATTTTTTGAGTTCATAACAACCAGTCTTTTCATTGAAAAATTCACTCGCCGCAACATCCATTCCGATCGCAACGTCTTCTCCAGGAGTATATCCAGCATTAGTAATTGCTTTCATAATACATTGAATAGGTTCTTCGTTATTTTTTAAATTAGGAGCAAAGCCACCTTCATCACCGACAGCTGTTACCTCATCCATTTCTTTCAAAACTTTTTTTAAATGATGGAACACTTCAGCTCCCATTCGTATTGCTTCACGAATAGAAGAAGCACCCACAGGTAAAATCATATATTCTTGAAAATCCACAGAACTATCCGCATGAGCCCCTCCATTTAAAACATTCATCATTGGAGTTGGCATAATATATTCTTTACAGTCATTCAAATAACGATAAAGAGGGATTCCAACTTCGTTTGCAGCAGCGTGAGCAACCGCAAGACTAATTCCCAAAATAGCATTTGCACCATATCTAGATTTATCTTTCGTTCCGTCACATTGAATTAAAGCTTCATCAACTTCCTTTTGATTTCTCGCATCCATTCCAATAACAACATCTTTTAATATATTATTTACATTAGAAACAGCAGTCAAAACACCTTTACCCATAAAACGAGAAGAATCATTATCACGCAATTCTAACGCCTCACGACTTCCAGTAGAAGCACCACTAGGAACAATCGCAGTACCCATCGCTCCACTTTCCAAGACAACTTCTACTTCAACAGTTGGATTTCCTCTTGAATCCAATACTTCACGTCCTAAAACACTTTTTATTTTAGACATTTCATTCATCTTCCTTTCAAAATAATTATAACACGAGAGAAAAAAACGAGCTTAATTTTTTAGCTTAAGTCTAATATATTTTGTCACAAGTTTCAAAAAAATATCTCATTTTACAAAATTGATCCTAATATTTCAAAATAAATCATATTTACGCAATTTTACATTTACCACATTTACTGCAACCATTACAAATTGGCATACTACCACACGATTTACATTTACTCCAAAAAAATGGCTTGTAAAGTTCTGATTCAGGAAGTTCATTATTAAAGTCATCATATAACTTAAACTTTATTTTTTTACCTTCAAAATTCATCTTTGATTTATATGCCATCCTAGCCTGTAACTCTTTACTTTTTAAAGTAAACATTTTTCCATCTTTAATAAATTTTGTCCCTGTTTCAATAAAACAAAATTTTACATTCTTATTTACACATTCTTTTTGTAAATTTTTTACCCAATCAAAATCACAAGGTCTAGCTCCATCATAATTTTCTCCACCAACAATAACTTGCTCTAACTCTCCTTGCTCTAAATAATTAGCAATACAAATTGGTCCAATAAAAGGTGCACACATAATCCCCTTATGCTTTGCTTTGATATGCAAAAGAATGGGAATTCTTTCATCAGCTCTTTGTTGGTTTTCGCAAGTTACATTCAAAAAAACATTTTCAAAGCCATCACCCCAATCTTTGGGAAGACAAGAAGCAATACGATCTGCCCTCTTCGTAAGAATTAAAAAAATAACATCTTTTCGTTTTCTGATAATATCCCAAACTTCTTCACGCCAGTCATCTGCTTCTTCTAAAAAAAAATCTGACGACATACAAATTCGTATTTGTTCACCACTTTTAATTTTATAGGTCCCATCTCGATGCCTTTGTAAAGGATAGTTGATATCTTTCGTTTTATAAATAACTGAACCATCTTTATTACCATGAATTTTATCTAAATAATACATATAACAATGGGCACAACCTTCACTAATTTTTTTACATCCATGCCACGGACTCCAAATATCATGCATTATATCACCTTAAATACTAATTTATATTCTTGATTTTCTTTCTCATAAATTGCAACAACGCAACTACGATACACCAAAAGTACTCTTTCTTCAACAGAATCTAGAATTAATTTATTACCATTTTTTACCATATTCTTAACAATTTCATCAATCTCTATTTTAGGATAAAAAAACAAATCCTCTATATGTAATAAAGAAGTATCTTGAGTAACATTTTTTAACTCCACACAATCATTAAGTTTAAAATTTCCACTTTTCGTTCTAACTAAAGAACACATCGTAGCAACAGTTCCAAAAGTAGCTGCTATATCTTCAATTAAACTACGAATATAAGTTCCTTTAGAAACACAAGTAGAAAAAGTAATTTCTTTATTCTCTATATTTAAAAGATTTAAATCAGAAAGAACAACTTCACGAGTTGGTAATTCTACAGAAATATTTTCTCGAGCATATTCATATAGTTTTTTACCATTAATTTTTACAGCCGAATAAAGAGGAACTTTTTGCATGTATTTTCTTGGAAAAGATGTAAAAGACTTTTGAATCATTTCATCAGAAACAACAGAATCATTTTCTTCCAAAATATGACCTGTAATATCTCCTGTATCCGTTTTTATTCCAAGTCTCATAGTCGCGACATACTCTTTTTCATGACCAGTAAGAATATCCACTAATTTAGTATATTTTCCTATACAAACAACTAGTACACCAGTTGCCATAGGATCTAAAGTTCCAGCATGCCCTACTTTCTTCGTTCCAAATATATGACCAACTTTATTAACAACGTCTCGACTTGTCCATCCTGATTCTTTATTAATTAGCAAAATTCCATCCATAAAAATCCTCCAATAAAATTAATTATAATACACCTTAACACTATTATCCACCTTTTTAAAAATAAAATTGTAATATAAATTTTTTTCATAAAGAACAAAAAAAGAGAAATAATTCAGCTTTTTTCTCTTCTATGCGAGAACCTTTTGGTGTGATTAATCCTCCATGTATATATAAAAGACTACACAGATGTAGAACCACGATTCAAAAACACACATTCACCTACCTTTGAAGTCGTATTATCTAGGATTCCACCATCGTACATATTGAAAATAATCTCCCATACGTAAACTCCAATTATTCCTAAATTGTTAGTAATTTTACCACTTTACATATTCAGCACAGAATTAACAGTTAGGATAACACCAACAGCTTCAGAAGAATTACTAGAAAAATTACGAATTATAGCATCATGCATGTTTAATGTTGAAGCAACAGCATGTATTCCAGCTGCCCCATAATTCCACGTCTTATTTCCATTTTGAATGTTTAATAAGTGTTTAATATTTTTCCTTTTAATTATTTAAAGATACTTATATATATTCCTTATTTATTTTCTTTAAATCTGTACCTGATTCTTCTAAGTTAATTTGATATGTTGCATTTGTACTACATATACTTTCTATAGTAAATATATATCGTATTAGAATACTTCCTTCTTCAGCAGGATAACTTTTTTCATTTCGAACATGACATATCTTATCACATTTTAATCATTATCATATTTTTTTCTCTTAAAAAAAAATTCAAACAAAAAACTACGAATTTGTAGTTTCATCTTTATCTAAATAATCATCAGTTATACTATCAATATCATTCATTTCTGACTCATCCAAAATTTCTTCATAATCATCATCCATATCTTCTACTGGAACTTTAATTTTAGTATCTCCAACAATTTCAACACCTAATTCCTTCTCAATATCCAAAACAATATTCCCATTTTGAACTTGAACATTTGTAACAGTTGGTTGTTTTAAACTACGAACAATAATTTCAGAATTATTAGTAAGCGTAGCATGATCTTTCAAAGGTACATTTAAAAGTTCATTATATCCAAAACGCTTTGTGTTCACTTTAGTTTTAGTATCTCCTTCGTATGAATACCAAACATTCACATCAAATGCACCATTAACACCAACTTTTCCAGATTGATTTGTTCCATTAAAATTATGATTAATTACCCAACAACCTAAAACAGTATCAACTGCTTCATCTGGAGTAAAAGAAAAATGCATTCCATTAGTTTTTTTTGCTTTTCCAATGACAGCTTTTGTAACGATCTCTTTATAACTAGCCATATCATTCACCTCTATTGTAATCTATGCAAAAAAAAAGAGAAGTTGCAAAAAAGAACAAAAAAATGTTAAAATAAAAAAAGAGAGTTATTATAACTCAAAAATTTAAATAGAAAGAATCAATCAAATGAATCAATAAACCTTATAAGATTGATAATACGAGGAAAATAAAATGACAGACTGTTTATTTTGTAAAATAATAAAAAAAGAAATAGAAAGCAAAATCCTTTATGAAGATAAAGATTTTTTAGTTTTTTTAGACATTGATCAATCTACTCCAGGACACACTTTAATTATTCCCAAAAAAC
>CAOJCV010000027.1 GCA_948432605.1 uncultured Mycoplasmatota bacterium
CCTTTATTTATAAGGCTTTAGAGAGTTTGCTTAATTAATTTATAATTTTATCCTGGATAACTTAATTAAGGTAATTTTTTGATTTTAAATTTCTATTTCATATTTTTCTTTTTCATTTATGATTATATGGTTCGTTGTTAATAGCATGCTAGCAATTGATACTGCATTTTCTAAGGCATATAATTCTACTTTTAATGGATCTAGTATGTCTGTATCAGATGATTTTTCATAACAGTTTTTTTCAATGTTATAAACTTCTTTTATTTCTTTTTCTATAATTTGTTTTTTTATTTTGTCAGACTCTAATCCTGCGTTTTTTAAAATAATTTCTAAAGGTTTATGAAGAGAATGTTTCAAAACTTTTTCTCCATCTGAATTTTTTAGTTCTCTAGATGCCAGAAACATCCCAATTCCTTCTCCTAATATTACTCCTTCTTTTGCTACTTCAATTGCATGTATCCCATCTTCCATTCTACTTTTTCTTTCTCTTTTTTCAGTAGTAGTAATACCTCCAACATAAATTGTGCAAATACCTTGTTCAAATTTTGCTAAACGCTCTTCCAAAAACTCTTTTTCATAATCACTATCACATGATTTTATTAATTCTTTTATCTTTATTTTTTGTTTTTCTAAAGAATCATTTTTTTCAATGTTTATTATCGCAGATTCTTTTTCAATTTTTACACTACTTGACCAACCTAAACAATTCCATTCTATTTTTTGTAAGAAATTATCACATATTTTAGAATTTGTTATAACAGATAAGTCATTTATAATATCCATTTTTCTAGATGCATAATCAGGAACTTCAATAAAGTAAATTTTTATTTGTTCCATCAATAGAATACTATAAAGCTGTTGTTTTACTTCTTCTTTTATGTATTGTGCAATAATAAGGATTGTCTTTTTTTCTTGTATGCCTATATTTATAATTTCACTTATGTCTTCTAAATTTTCTAAAGCACCTTGTAATAGTAAAATATGCACATTTTTTAATAAAAGCTGTTCTTCTTTTAAATAATAATCTTTTAATGCATTTATTTCTATTTTATAGCCTGTTTCTATTTTATAATATGTAGAATTATTTTTGCTTTCTTCTAAGCGAACCGCACTTTTGCTTCCTACTTTTTTATAACAATCCCATAAAAAATGACCCATTTCTTTATCGTTTACTGATATGCTCGCTACTCTTTCATAATCAATTTCTTTTGTTTTTCGACTAAATTTTTTTAAAGCATTTTTTGCTTGTTCACACGCATATTGTAATTCTTTTTTTAAAGTAATTCCACTTTTTCCTGCTTCTATTAATTTTCTACCTTCTAAATAAATATATTTTAAAAGCACTAAAGTTGTAGTTGTCCCATCTCCTACTATTTCATTTGTTTTTAATGACGCCTCTTTGGCAATTTCTAAAATTGTGTTAATGACATTATCTTCACTTTCAATATTCATAGCAATTGTTACCCCATCATTGGTAATATAAGGGGAAGACATTGTGTTACTTATAAGTACATTACTACACACAGGTCCAAGTGTATCTGATACTGTATCACATAGTAAACAAATTGCTTCTTCCATTTTTTCTTTTAATTCTTTTTCGCTAATTACTTTTTTCATTATTTGGCTCCATTTCTATTATATATTTCCAATATTTTCTAGGCATAAAATTTCTTTGACATTTTTCATTTTTGCGTTCTTTAATGGCTACAGAATCAAAAAATGATTTCCATAAGTCCTGTATACTATTTTCTTCTGATTCTAATTCTAAATTTAATTGTTTTATGTCTTCTTCTTTTACAAAGTATATTTCTTTTGTATCGTACATACACATTTTTTTTCTTTTTTTATCCCATATTAAAAAGTGTTCATTTTTTAATCTTTCTTTAAAATGTTTGGCTAAGAAATATAATATATCATTTGTGGGTTCCATCTCAGCATATAAAAAATGATTTTTAGTTTCTTTAAATCTTAAAAAGCCTTTTAGTTTATGAATTTCATGACTAACGTGACCACTTATTTTTAAAGCCAGATTTACACATTTTAAATTACGAATATAAATTATCTTTTCTTTATATTTTAATGCATTTAATAGAAAGTAATAAATAATTATTTCCTTTCTTTTTTCTTCTGAAAGATATATATATAATGATATTTTAAATGCATTTGTTCCTACTTTTTCTTTCCAGTTATTTTTTAAATTTTTTCTTGGAGTTCGTTTTAGATTTCGTACTTCATCTAGAAGATTTGGTTCATAATTTTCTGTTTTTATATCATCTGGTTTTCGATTCGTTTCTATAAGATAAGTTATAATTTCTAAAAGACTTTCAAAGCTACCATCATAAGTATATATTTTCATGTTTCACCCCATAAGCTAAGTTGCTTACTTAACGGAGTTTCTGCTACTTTTTCTTCTAATATTAGATTTTTTTCTATAAATTCTTTATTAAAGATGCTTTGACTTGTAAAATATTTTCCATTACAAAGGATAAAGTATTTAGCTCGTTTTAAAGATATTCCCATTTTTTGTAAATCTTTCCATTCAATTGTAAAATATTTTCTAGAACTTATAATTTTTTTGGCACTTGTTGGTCCAATACCAGGTACTTTTAATAATTCATAATAACTAGATTTATTAATTTCTTTTGGAAATTCTTTTAAGTGACGAAGAGCATAATCTGCTTTGGGGTCTAACAAAACATTAAAGTTTGGATGTTTTTCATCAAGTATTTGATCTACTTTGTAATTATAGTATCTTAATAACCAATCTGCTTGATATAAGCGCTGTTCTCTTTTTAAAGGTGGTATGGAAAGGGATGGCAATAAGGAATCTTTATTTATAGGAATATAGGCAGAGTAAAAAACTCTTTTTAATTTATAAGATCCATAAAGTCCTTCACTTCTTTTTAATATTTCTTGATCTGTTTCTTTTCCAGCTCCTATTATCATTTGAGTGGTCTGTCCTGCAGGTGTAAAAATTCTGCTATGACTTTCTTTTACTAATTTCATAATACTTGTAATTTTGTCACTTTCTTTGTCAGGCGCTAAAAGTTTTAAGCCATTTTCACTTGGTAGCTCTACATTTACACTTAAACGATCTACAAGTAAGCCTAATTTTTTTACTAAATACTCACTCGCTCCTGGTATTGCTTTGGCGTGTATGTAACCATTGAAATGATATTTTTTTCGTAGTAATGTAATCGTTTCAATCATTTTTTCCATAGTATAGTTTGGATTTTTTATAATTCCTGAACTTAAAAACAACCCTTCTATGTAATTTCTTTTATAAAAATTAATCGTGATGGTACAAATTTCTTCAGGTGTAAAGACCGCTCTTTTTACAGAATTTGACTTTCTGTTTAGGCAATATTTACAATCAAATATACAACAATTTGTCATTAGTATCTTTAATAGTGAAACACATCTTCCGTCTGCACTGAAGGAATGGCAAAGTCCAAATACTTGAGCAGAACCTATTCCGTTTTTGTTTTTTCTCGTACTTCCACTAGAAGAACAGGAAGCATCATATTTTGCAGCATCTGAAAGAATGATTAATTTTTCTTTTAAAGTCATAATAAACCACCACAAATATTATACATTAGTTCGTCTAAAATGTCACGAACAAATGATTGGAAATTTATGACAAAAAAGGTTATGCTTCTTCTTTTAGTCTTATTTGATTTCTTAATAAATATGTAATTCCGATTTGAGATAATGTGTTTAATATTAGTGGAAATGCTTCTTTTTCTGTCAAATAACTTATTGTAAAAAGCCCTACTGGAAATATTATTGCTATTACAAATAAAAATTTTGCCACTTTTTCTTTTGAAATTTTACCATATCGAAATACAGTTTTATAAGAAGCGTAAATCATTACAATATTTAGTATTGTGTAAACTACCATGATTGATATTGTTCCTATCCAAAATTCTAAATCCCAAATTGTTTTCGTTTTAAATAAAATGGATAATGGTTCTAAAATTTTCTCTAACGCAAAATTAATTAATAATGATATTATCGCTACATAAAACATATATGTAAATATAAA
The DNA here is from genome assembly GCA_948432605.1 of uncultured Mycoplasmatota bacterium. Taxonomy (GTDB): domain Bacteria; phylum Bacillota_I; class Bacilli_A; order RF39; family UBA660; genus Ventrenecus. The sequence continues at coordinate 4,046 of CAOJCV010000027.1, forward strand.
AATCACACTATAAAAACCTATATTTTTCTTTCCAAATTCAAATTTTTCTGATATTTTTTCGATCATACTAATTACCACCTTTACTATATTTTAACATTTAGTATTTATCAAAATAATGAATTTGTCTCAAATAGTGTTTTTTTTGCTCGAAATATATTTTGTTAATTATAAAACTTTTAATTTGTTATAGTAAGAATTATTCGAAATACTAACCAATTATTTGCTCTTTGAAAAATTATTATACAATAAATTTTGGTAAAATATCCCAACAAATTTTGCAAAATAATGTAAAAAGGCTTTCTATCAGCCTAAATAACTAATAAAAATTTATTAGTAGATAATAAGGATATATTTGTTGGAAAACCGGATTTTGTTTTTGTATATTTTTTAAATGGGTCTGTAAATAAATTGTGTAAATAGAAAATCTTTCCATGATAAAATAAAAGAAAAGAATGGAGAGATCTTATAATGAAAAAGTGTAAAATTTAAAAAAAATGTTAATTTTTCAGCAGCTTCGTGTTAGTATAAATTAGTTAAAAACTTTTTCTAATTATAGTAAAGGTATATGTTTTTTTCATATTGATTTCTTTCCTCTTTTTTTCTAAAATGATTTTAAGAATTGAGGTGAAATATGTTAGATAGTAGATATATTTTATCAATGAATTTAAAATATTATAGAAAAATATATAATTTATCACAAGAAAAGTTTGCTGAAACATTAGAGACTTCGTTAATATACTTAAATCAAATCGAAAATTGTCATCGAAAACCGTCGATTGATATGTTGGATAAAATAGCGAATAACTTAAATTCATTTGATAAAAATTTACATATTACAGCAAGTAAATTAATAGAGTATGATAAAAAACATCTTACAGCTTATATATAAAAATAAAATTTAGTATGTTTTGATAAATTAATATAATAGATTATAAAAAAAGAATCTTGTTATTTTTGATTCTTTTTTATTTTTATTAATAATTCTACTTTATCTTCAAAATATTTATATGAATTTTCTAAATAATCTTTATTTCGTAAGTCAATATCTAATACTTCTAAAGACTGAATTACATTTTTACTATTGCCAATTTTTAAAAAGCTTATATATTTTTCTTTGAATGATGGAATTAACATTATTCTTCTAGCTATTTCAAGGGCTATAGAAAGGCCTATTGGATATTGATACAGATAATAAGCTTGATTCATCATTAAATGTGGTATTCTTGTCCATTCATATGAATTATCTACATCAACAATAATTGTTTCTCCATAATATTCTTTAAATTTTTCTTTATATAATTCTTTTAGATTTTCAGCATTTAAAGCTTTTCCACTTTCTATTTCAGTTATCATAGTATGTTCAAATTCGCTTAGTAAAGTTTGACTAAATAAGGTATTTCCTAAACTTGAAATAATATTATTCAATAAATAAATTTTTTCTTCATCTTCAATTTCTTGTTTTAACATATACTCATTTAGTAATATTTCATTCACTTTTGATACTATTTCAGCAAGAAATAAACTATATTCAAAATATATAAATCCATTTTCTTTTGCATAATCTGTATGAATAGAATGGCCCAATTCGTGAATTAATGTACGTACGCTTACTAAGCTTTTATTATAGTTTAATGAAGCATAAGGCACTCCACAAAAAGTTATACAACTGTAAGACATTTTTCTTTTATGATCCATTGGAAAGGCATCTATCCAACCTTCTGTAAAAGCTTTATCTACCTTTGCTACATAATCTTCTCCTAATACATTTAAAGACTTTTTTATTAATTTTATTGCTTCTTCTATTTCAAATTCCATTTTTGATATTAAACCAACTGGTAGTGAAGTATCATAAATGTGTAATTCTTTTCTTTTTAAAAATTCTTTTTTTAAATTCATCACTTTTCTTAACGTTGGAATATACTTATTACCTGTCTCAATTAAATTTAAAATTACGTCTTTTGGAATTCCTATATTATTTATATTTTTTTCAAGAAGAGTTTGATATTTTCCTTTTTCTTCTATTTCTAAATTATATTTTTGATTTAAAAGTAGTGCAATTGTATTTTTAGACTTTTCAAATGCTTCATAATACTTTGCTAAAGCTTCTTTTCTTTTTTCTTCATCATTACATCTTATTAAATCTTGAAATAATTTTCTTGTTAATGGAACTATCTCATTTTCCTCATTATGAACTGTACCAAAATGTAAATCTTGTTCTGTTATAGAACGGTAAATTTGCTTTCTACTTTCTATTTCATTATTTTGAGTATCTAAAGTAGTAGTTCTTATTATTTCTATATACCTTTTATAAAATGGATTTTTTTCTACCCATTCCTCTACTTTTTGATCTTGTTTTAAAATATTTTCATAAAATAATTCAGTTAATTTTAAAATTTTTCCATAAATATTTTTAGCAATTTCAAACATTGATTGTTTTTCATTATCTTCGCTATTCAAATCTAAAAAGCGTCGTGGATAACAGTATATTTTTTCAATTAATGTGTCTATTTTTATTTTTAGATCTATTGTTTCTTTTAAAGTTATTTCACTTTCAAACATATTTTCTAATTTTTTGGACCAAATTTCAATTTCTTTTTCAAGTAATTTCTTCTCAGCTTCCCATTCTTCTTTTGTTTTATAAATTTTTGTTAAATCCCATTTCATTTGCATTTAATCTCCTTTTGAAATTTTTTCATAATATTTAAATCTTTTGATTGCATTTTGCTTATTTTCTTCTAATAATTTTTGTGCTAACTTTTCACTTTTTATTTTTAACGCTTTATAACGTACTTCATTTTCTAAGAAATGATCGTAGTCCTCAAAGTTTGGTGTCTTTGAATCAAGATATAGTTTTTCTTCTTCTGGTTTATAACGCATTAGTAAAGTATATCCTACATCTACTGCTAGTTTTTGCTCTTTTATACTACAACTCATCCCACCTTTTATCCCTTGTTCTACACAAGTAGAGTAGGCAATAATTAAACTCGGTCCTACATGTTCCATAGCTTCTTTCATTACTTTAATACTTTGCATGATATTAGCTCCTAATGAGATGCTCGCTACATAACAGTTGGGATAACTCATAGCTATTTTAAATAAATCCTTTTTAGTATTTCGTTTTCCTTGATCTGCAAATTCAGCGATTGCTCCTACTCTACTTGATTTACTCATTTGGCCACCAGTATTTGAATAAACTTCTGTATCTAAAACTAACACTTTGATATTTTCATTTGTAGATAAGACGTGATCTAATCCTCCAAATCCAATATCATAAGCCCACCCATCTCCTCCAATTGCAATTACTGTGCGAGATGGTATATATTCTATTAATTCTTTTAATTCATTTGGGATTTCTTCTTTTTCCAATTCTTCTTTTATTTTTGATGTTTTTTCATAATTGTTAAAGCTTTCTAACAATTCATTATATAATCTTTTTACATTTTCGTTCACTAAGTTCATGCTTTCTTCTATAATGAATTTTATTCGTTTTCTTTTTGACTTATACGATAGGTTTAATCCATAAGCGAATTCGGCATTGTCTTCAAATAAAGAATTGGCCCAAGGAATACTATAAGGAGTAGATGGAGCAGATCCTCCGTATATTGATGAACAACCCGTTGCGTTTGCTATTACAATTTCTTCTCCATAAAGTTGAGTTAATAATTTGATATATGCAGTTTCTCCACATCCAGCACATGCTCCAGGAAACTCAAATTTTGGCTTTATTAATTGACTTCCTTTTATTGTAAATTTTGGAAAGATTTGAGGATTTTCATAATTTTCAAAATAATTTTCTTCTTTTTTTTCTTCTTGATAATTTTCTAAATATAGTGCTTTTTCTCCATTTTTTCCAGGACATATTTCAACACATAATCCGCATCCTGTGCAATCTGATTCTGAAATGCTTATTAAATAGTAATATCCTTCTGTTCCTGTGGCTTTTTTTCCTGTATCTTCTTTTACTAAAAAAGGCCTTATTACAGCATGTGGACAAATTGCACTGCACATTCCACATTCGATACAATTCTCTTTTTTCCACTTGCTTACTATTTTTGATGTTTTTCTTTTTTCTTTTTTACTTAATTCTCCTGGAAATATTCCTGTTCTTAAATCATATACATCACTTACTTTTATTTCATTACCTAATCTTTTTTCCATTTTTTCAAAAATAGAAGTACATTCTGATTTTATATCTCTTATTTTTTCTTTTTTTATTAACATTCCTTTTTTTATATTCTCCAAAGCTTCTTCTACAGCAAGTTGATTATTTTTTACTATTTCTTCTCCTTTTGTTCTAAATTTTTCTAATATGGCTTTACTTAATATTTCTTTTATATTTTCTACACCTAATATTTTTAAAATGACTGCTTCCATTATTTTACTAATTTTTCCTGGAAGATGATTTTTACTAGCAATCGCATCAGCATCTATTTGATATAATTTTATTTTCTTTTGTTCTATGATTTCTAAATCTTCTAAACTAAGTTTTTCTAAAATATTTTCTTTTGCTGTATTTATTAATAAAATACCATTTTCTTTTATATTCTCTAATATTTTATATTTTTCAAAATATTCTTCTTTGGTTACTACTATTAATGAGGCATCTGTAACATAATATGGAGAAGTTATTTTTTCTTTTCCAATACGCAGGTGAGATACAGTCACACCACCACTTTTTTTTGAATCGTATTCAAAATAACCTTGAACATAATTTTGTTTTCCTAATATATGTAATAAGTCTTTTGATGCTGACACCATCCCATCTGATCCAAATCCATAAATTTTCATTTCGTAAGTATTTAATTCTAACTTGTAATCCACTTTAGGTAAGCTTGTATGATTTATATCATCTATAATACCTATTGTAAAATTATTTTTGGGATTTTCTTCTAACATTTTATAAACTGCATAAACATCGCTTGGTGGAGTATTTTTACTAGAAATGCCATATCTTCCTCCAACTATTTGGATATCTTTGTCTTTTAATGCTGCGACTACATCTAAATATAATGGTTCTCCTATACTTCCACTTTCTTTTGTTCTATCTAAAACAGCAATTTTTTTGACGGTTTTAGGTAAGACTTTTTCTAAATATTTTTTACTAAATGGTCTATATAAGTGAACTTCAATCATTCCTACTTTTAATCCTTTTTTTTGTAAATCTTTTACAACTAATCTTATGGTATCTGTAACGCTTCCCATAGCAATTATCAGTAGTTCTGCATCAGAAGGTCCATGAAAAACAAAAGGTTTGTAGTTAGTATTAGCAAGTTCGTTTATTTTTTCCATATAATTATTTACTATGTCTGGCATTTTTTCATATAATGACGATCTTGCTTCTATACTTTGAAAATAAATATCTTCCGTTTCACTCATTCCTCTTTGGATTTTTCTATTTAAGTTTAAAGCTTGATTTTGAAAATTTTTTAATGCTTCTTTATCTATTAATTGTAAAATGTCACTTTCTTTTAAAAGTTCTACAACATTTAACTCATGGCTTGTACGAAAGCCATCAAAGAAATGTAAGAATGGCAAACTACCTTTGATTGCAGATAAGTGAGATACTATACTCATATGATAAGCTGATTCGGGACTATGGCTTGCTAGCATACAAAAACCTGTTGCTCTTGTTGCATATATATCTGAATGATCTCCAAATATAGATAATGCATGAGTTGCTACGGTTCTTGATGCGACATGAATTACTCCTGGTAATCCTTCTCCAGCTATTTTATACATGTTTGGTATCATTAATAATAATCCTTGGCTTGCTGTAAATGTTGTTGCAAGGGAACCTGCTAATAAGGCCCCATGCATTGCACCTGAGGCCCCAGCTTCGGATTGTAGCTCTGAGACTTCTACTTTATCATGAAATAAATTATAATAGTCTTTATTTCTCATTAAATCTACATTACTTGCCATAGTACTTGAAGGCGTGATAGGATAAATTGTCGCAACTTCACTAAATAAATAAGCTGCACGTGAGCACGCAATATTTCCATCCATGATTTCTTTCATACAAGATCCTCCTATTCTTTCATAAAATATAAAATTTATATTTGTTCACTTTTTTAATTATTTTATCACGCACGTTACTTATGGTCAATTCTGTTTCAAGATAAGAACATTTTAACTTTTTTCTAAAATAACTTAAAAAAAATGAAGATATAAGCAAAACATAGGTACATCTAAAAGGAAAATAGTTAAAATGATATAAAAAATTTTGTTATAGTTACATTAGATTCAAATAACACACTATTCCCATTATTTCAATATTTTTTTGATAGCTTATTTAAATGGTGTACATAACTTGTAAATTCTTAATCCTTTTATTAAAAAACAAGTTATTTTTTCTTACTTGTTCCATCTTGATAATTAATGTCTATTCCATCTTGTACATTATAAATGAATACATTAAATTTTATTCCTTTTCCATTATCTTCTATTGAATAGCCTTCTAATTGGACTCCTGTGGCTAAAAGATTTGTACCTTCAAATATTGGTGTTACACGATAGAGAACATGATTGTTTGTTTCTTTTATGTATTTTGAAACTTTATTTTCGAATTCTAACATCGATCCTGTATTCATTTGTCTTGTGCATGTTATTAAATTTTTTTCATTTGCATCGATTGTATAAATATAATCCATTGATGTTATCATATTTGATTGTATGCCATCCACTTGGCTTTATCATTCCTATATTCCCACGTTCTTCATTTGGCATTGTTTCTTTTGAAACATTTGCAAAGGCGACTCCACATCTTTTTAAATAATCTAATTCACTATAACTTTCAAAGCTTTTAAGCTTATAATCCTCATCTGTAAAATCTGGATTATTATTATTTATAATTATATAATCAGTACCATTGTATTCTGGGATTTCTGTTAAAGCATAACTTTTTTGAGGAATTATTTTTAATAAGTCATCTTTTGCTGAATATAGTAAAGTAAATAAAATTAATATTAAAAGATAATTTATATAATTTTGTTTTTTTGCTTTTCTTTTTGCCATACTACTCTCCTTTGATTAATAAAACATGAATCGAATCTGATTCATGTTTTTATTTATTATGCCGTATACGGATCATTTATTGTTCCACTTCCATTTATTAATACTCCACGTTTTAAGTTGATTACTGGTTTCATAACTATATTGCTATCCCAGTTAACAGCGGCTTGTGCTATATTTCCGTTTGCTGATATCATATTCATATTAGCTTGGAATCTAGAATTATTTGTAAAACTTGATGGAGTCATAGTGAGTGTATATCCGTTTGCGTATAAATAAAATCGTTGATTATATGATCCTTGTCGTACTCCTGCAAGTAAATATTCATCTGATGTAGGAATTGCTATAGGATAAGTTAATGCTCCATTTCCAATTGTAGTATCAGAAACAGTAAACCTATCATTTTGTTGATTACACTTAAGAGTTGCTTGTGCACTATTTCCACCTCTAAAAATATTATCACTTACTAATAAACGGTCATTACAAAATAATGTATCACTGAGTTGATCTACATAACTAGCTAAATTGTCTGTAAACCATTTGTCAATATCTTTTTTAACATTTGAATTATTTGTATTTGCATGATACTCTTCATAGGTTGAACCATTTTTATTTCCATACATATAGCCAATATACGCAGGAGAATCTGCATTATATTTTCCAGAATAATTTGAAGTTAATTTATGCTCTGTTCCACTGTAACCATTTGCAAGAACTTCTTCTTTATTAGCACTGTTATCGATTGTACTTGCGTTTCCTACATAAACTAGACGAACACTGCCATCTCCATTAATTCTTAAAATTCTCCAATAAAATCCTGCAAATTTTACATAATTATTTGTTGGTACTCCACGATAATAGTAACTTGTTCCATAATCATCAGGTGCACTACAAAGAAGGGCTTTTTCAGTTTCTGCTTTTGTAATATTTACTACTCCTTGATCATCGTAAACTGGGCATGATCCTGTGGTATCTAATTGACCAATTATTTCATCTTCAATAGTTGGATTGCCAATTGAAGCTGTACTTATAACATTTATACTTGCTTCAAATTTTTTATTCATGACTTCATTCCCAGCTGCCTCGTCATACCATAAATATAATTTATATTCTACGCTTTTATTTTCATTTAAAACATCTGTTGCTAAAATTATTGATTCATCTAAATTTTCTATAGTTAAATTTGATAAATCTCTATTTATATTTTCAGGATTTTTGCTATATTCTCCTAAATTTATGCCAACCACTATTTCGCTTTTTCGCCCTAAAGCAAATTTTATTTTATCTTTTAAATTAAATGTATCTCCACTTTCTAAAGTTATTGTATTTTGAAGTAAGGTATTTAAAGTAACAGAATAACGAGATGCGATGCTACATTTATTTGTGATTTTAAAAGTATATGGTCTTCCTGATATACCCTTTTCATCGCTAACTGGATATGTATTAGTCATATGAATAGGAGCATTTAGTTCTTCAAATTCAACTTGGAAGCACCCAACTTCTACAATATTTTCTTGACCCGCTTCTGTTGCAACCCACAACGCATAACTTTGATATGTCATAAAACAAATTGCTAACATCACTACTACTATTGCTAATCCTAATTTATATTTTAATCTCATAGTATCCCTCGTATTCTATCTACTTTTATTATATAAACTTTCTTTATTTTGGTCAAGGATATCTTGTTTTTTTCTCATTTAAAAATGATTTTTGTAATATATTGACCATAAAATTATAATTATCAAAAGATTTTATGGCAAGCTAAGAATTACTAAAATTATAAATTATTATGCAAAAACATTTTCATTTAAATTCTACTTCTAACATGATTTTCTATAAATCATCTAATAAAAAAAATACTTTGTTTTTCCTTTCCTATTTGCATATTCTAATATCATATTTGCTTCACTCATAAAAAAAGAAAGATGGGCTTCCTTCTTAATTATTTTTTTGTTTTTTCTGTTTCTTTTACAATATAAATTGGTCTTTTTTTTGATTCTAAATAGGTCTTAGATAAATATTCTCCAAATATACCCATGAAAAATAACTGTATGCCACTCACAAATATTATAATACAAGCAAGACTTGGCCAGCCATCAACTGGATCTCCCCATATCAAAGTTTTAGAAATAATAATTATTATAAACAAAAAGGCAATGACACATAACAATATACCTAAGAAGGCCGCTATGGTTAATGGTACTGTTGTAAATGCAACAATTCCTTCTATTGCATATTTAAATAATTTCCAAAAAGACCATTTTGTTTCTCCTGCTACTCTTTCTACATTTTCAAATTCGAGCCATTTCGTTTTATAACCAACAAAACTCCATAATCCTTTAGAATAACGATTGTATTCACGGCATTCTAAAATTGAATTTACCATTTGTCTCGTCATTAAACGATAATCTCGTGCTCCATCTACCATTTCTACTTTGCTCATTTTATTAATAATCTTATAAAACATTCTAGCAAAAAAACTTCTAATTGGGGGTTCTCCTTTTCTTGTTACTCGTCTTGTTCCTACACAATCATAGTTTTCTTCTTCAATATATCTCAACATTTCTGGTAGCATTTTTGGTGGATCTTGTAAATCTGCATCCATAAGTGTTACATAATCTCCAATTGAATAATCTAGTCCTGCAAGCATTGCTGCTTCTTTTCCAAAGTTTCTAGAAAATGATACAAATCTTACTCTTGTATCTTTTTTAGATAATTCTTTTATTATTTCTAATGTATTATCTTTACTTCCATCATTTACAAAAATAAGTTCAAATTCATTTTTCATTTTCTTCATTATTTTGTTCATCTCTTCATAGAATAGTGGCAAAGATTCTTCTTCGTTGTAGCACGATATAATAATACTAATTTTTTTCAAACTACTTCACATCCTTAAGTTTATTTTATCAAATAAGCTAATATTGGTCTATAAAAATATGTTTTTTAGTTAAAAAATATTGTATTTTCGTGAGTATGTTTTTCATAAGTTCTTAAATGTCTTTAAAACCTTTATTTTTAGTAGTTTACGCTATTTTTGCTTTCAAAAGTAGTAAATTAGTAGTAAAACTTAAAAATTTTTTAAAATATTAAAAATACTATGCAATGTCATAGTATTGAAGTATAGTCTCATGGTGCGAGACTAGTGAAATTTTATCTATTTTACTTTTCTTTTATTTAAAATATTTTTATCATTGCATTTAACTATTTGAGAATTTACATCATTTAGCGTTAGCAACATTCCAAGTTTAGGAATTTTTGTTTGCTTATAATCTACTGATATTTCTGTTAATTTTTCCATATCAACCACATATGGTAAATCAAAATATTCTTCACTATCTCCAACAATAAATCCAGTAAATACTTCTTGGTATTTTACTATCCCGTTTATAACTATAGGTTCAAAAATATACTTTTGAGAACTCTTTTTAACCATAGGTCCAAATTCAGTAACATCACTAGAAATATACTCTAGTTTACCTACAACTAATTTTTCAGCATCGTATATTTCTGCCATCGTATAATTTTTAGGCGAAAAATTAAATTCCTCTTTTCTTGCATTTTTTTTAACTAATCCATCAACCAATTTTTTTATATCCATATCCAACATCTCCTTGTTAATAAACAATTCCTATTTTAACATAAATTCTTCAATTATGTAATGATTCAATTTTGAATTAACATAATTAAAAAAATAAATCTTATTTGTAAAGTAGTAAATTAGTAGTAAAACATCACTAAAGTTTTACATATGTCCTTTAAAATAAAGGCTTTTAGTTAAAAACTAAACTTTTTTATATAAAAAAAACAGCTGTTAAAGCTGAGTTAATTATTAATAGTTAATAAATATGGATTTTGTATAGTTCCCTCACCACTTACGAGTCTGACATCTGGCTTTAAATAAACTACAGGAAAAAGAGCATGAGAATGATACACATATGGGCCATTAACATTTCCATTTTCAGAAACATAAAAGGCTGTGTTAGATAAAGTAGAGCCAGCTGATGGATTCATCGTCCATAAAGAGCTATTTTTGTTTAGCCAATTATTATTTTTACAATCTGCAATACTAGAATCTTCCCAACTGTAAAGTCTTGTTGCGAGACAAGTTTCTCGACTCGTCGAAACTCCACCACTTGTAGCATATCCATAATCACTTGGATGCAGTAAAGCTATTTTTCCAGTCCAAGAATTTTTTCTTACTACGTTGTCATTACACCAAGTTCCACTCTCACAAATTTTTCCAGTATTTGATCCTCGTTCTAATTGGTAAAATTTACTGGCAATTATGCTGTCCCAAGAAATCTCTGTTCCATTACTTCCGGTATTCCAAACAGCATCACTTATGAAGTTTTGAATTGATAATCCAGATTCACTAAAATCACAGTCTGTTGTGGCATTATTTTGGCCATTATAGCAAGTTCCACT
>CAOJCV010000028.1 GCA_948432605.1 uncultured Mycoplasmatota bacterium
TAAAGAGTGGTGGAAGTATTTTACTTCTATCTGATATTACAGCCACAAGTACAACAAATATGAATATAGAAAATAAGGAAGTTACATTAAAAAGTAATGGAAGTGAAACTTATACTATTTTAAAAGACCCAAATTTTACAACTCAAATATTAGATATTACAAACTCAAATACTGTTTCCCTTTCTAAGATTATAATAAACGGAGAAAAGATTAACTCTGTAAAACCATTAATTGTATTAAATCAGTCGAGACTAAATTTAATTGCAGATACTATAATTCAAAATGGAAAAAATATCCAAAGCGATTGTGGAGGAATTTGTGCCACTAATAATAGTTCTATTTACATAGAGAATGCAAAAATTAATAATAACTATGCAAATTTAAGAGGTGGTGCTATTGGATTATGGTATAGCACATTAATTATAAATTCTGGATTTTTATGGAACAATTCGACAAATACTTCTACAAATTATGATAGCTATGGGCATGGAGGAGCTATTTTTGCTTTTTTTAGTAATATTGTTATGAATGATGGAGAAATTTATGGAAATAAAGCTGGATATGGTGGAGGGATATTTTTAGGGACTGGAAACGGTTCTGTAACTTCTAGCTTTACTATGAATGGGGGAAAAATCATTAATAATAATGCATCATCAAATGGTGGAGGTATTTATGCCAGAAAAGATTTTAATGCTGCAGTTGCTATCTACTTAAAAGCTGGAATTTTATCAAATAATACAGCAAGCAATGGGGCAAATACATTTTTGGTGAATGGAGCCCAAATCTTTGATGAAAGAACATAAATATTTACTTTTCTATGAAGGTTGTGATAATATAACTTGGAAGCAAGGGGGATATTATGGAACAAAAAAGAAATATTTCAAAAGAATATCAATTCATAACTGATATTCACAATACAGCAGAATTGATAAAAGTTTTGCCAACTTTACACATCGATGTCCAAAGACATTTTTATAAATTTTCTAGCAAAGCAAAAGAAGTAGTTCGTCTTTCTATTTACGCGAAACAAGGATCTTTAGGAGAAATAACTAAAGAACCATTTTTCTTATCTTTATTAGAAAAAGAAAGTATGGTTGAATTTAGAAAAGCTCTAAATGCTTTTATGGATCAAAACGCTTCTATAGAACTTTCTAATAATCTTATAGAATATTATGAAAATATTCTAAAAACATATAACGAAGAATTAGGAATATTTCAATATCAAGAAGAAGTGCTAAGACAACTGGAAGTTTATGATGCTAGGACAATTAAAACGAATTTAATTGTTCCAAGAATGGATCTAATTAAAATAAATGCAATGAATAAAGAGGAAAGAATTGCTTATTTAAAAATAAAAGCCTCCATTTTAATCAGTAATGTAATAATAGATGCCTTATTTGAAGACAATTATTATAATGTATTAAAAAATTTAAAAGAAATGCTTTCATATCAATTAATTACATTAGAAAAAAAGCATATAGAATTTTATCAACAAGTTTTAGAAATTGATTCCATGTCAAATCAAGAAAAAATAACTTTTTATCATAAATATAAAAAACAGAATATAAAAGAAAAATGCTATGACGATTTAAGAAAATTAAAAGATCATATGTTAACAAATATAAAAAATAATTTATATCAACTTCAAAAACAACAAAAATCGTATTGTCCGATTTTATCTAAACTTTTAGGTGTTGATATCTATAATATCAGAAATGTACCTTATTACTTACTTGTGAGAAGCCTAAACGATCCCTTTTTAGAAAATGTAAAAGGAATTAGACGAGCTTGTTATACTTTAATATCAAATGAGAAAAATAGTTGTTTTCAGCCTGAATATCATTATCAATATGGATATAATGATTTTGACATTCAAGATATTGCCCATGTCTTTGAAAGAGATTCTTTTTCAGAAGGATACAGTCAAAACAATGACAAAACTGGTACTAATTGCGTAAGTAGATTAATTAAGATAGAAGATCTTTTATTTAAAAGTGAAGGCATAAATGAGATTCAAATATTGAATAAAAAAGAGGACTTTGATTATAAACCTCTTAAACCATCAATGTTATTAGTGTATCATTTAATTACAAAAAGAAAATTATTAGAAGCAAAAAGATTAAACATACCTTTAGTATTAGTAAAAAAAAGTAACAAGCAAAAAGCATATAATTATGAAGATATCACATTAAATGACATTTATATTAGTAATGTATACGAAGAAAATGAAGAATTAAAAAATCGCCTTGAAAAAATTTGCAAAAAGAAAAAAACTCGTTTATAATATAAAGCGTATACAAAGAAAGGAGTATTGGTATGGCAAACAATACAGAAAAAATAACAATTAAAATAGAAGGTGCTGAATGGGAAAGTGCTTTAGATAAGTCATTCAAGAAAAATGTAAAAGAAAGAAAAGTGGATGGATTTCGTAAAGGGTCAGTTCCAAAAGAAGTATATATTGAAAAATTTGGAATTGAATCATTGTTTATGGATGCTATTGAATTAGTAACAGATGATGCTTATAAAAAAGCTTTAGATCAAAAAACTATAGAGCCTCAAATTCAACCTACTATGGATATTCCTGCAGTGGATAAAGATTCTTTAACTTTAGAATTTACATTTATTGGAAAACCAGATATAAAACTTGGAGATTACAAAAATTTAAAAGTGGAAAAAGATAAAGTAGAAGTAACAAAAGAAGAAATTGAACATGAAATTACTCATTTAAGAGAACAATTTGCAGAAATTAGTGTAAAAGAAAATGGCGAAGTTGAAACAGGTGATACTGCAGTTATAGACTTTGTTGGTACAGTAGACGGACAACCATTAGAAGGTGGTAATGGCGAAAACTATCCACTTGAAATCGGAACAAATACATTTATTCCAGGATTTGAAGATGGAGTAAAAGGAATGAAAGTTGGCGAAGAAAAAGATTTACATTTAAAATTTCCAGATGACTATACTAAAGAATTAGCTGGAAAAGAAGTAATATTCCATGTTACATTACATGAAATTAAATCAAGAATTTTGCCAGAAATAAATGAAGATTTCTTTAAAGACTTAGGATATGATAAAGTTACAAATGAAGCTGAATTAAACAGTGAAGTAGAAAAAGTTTTAAAAGATCAAAAACAAGCTGAAGCAGATGATAAATTTTTAGAAAGCGTACTAGAAACTGCTGCGAAAAATATGGAAGTGGAATTACCTGAAGAAATTATTGATGATGAAGTTCACAGAATGATGCATCAATTTGAAGAACAATTAAAGACTCAAGGTTTAAATATGGAACAATATTACAAATTTACAAATTCAACTCATGAAGATATGCATAAAAATATGGAACCAGAAGCTATAAAAAGAATTAAATATCGTTATTTAATAGAAGCTGTTTCTGAAAAAGAAAACATTGAAGTGACTGATGAAGAAGCTGAAAAAGATGCAGAAGAAATGGCAACAAATTACGGAATTTCTAAAGATGAATTAATTAAAGCATTCGGATCAATGGAAATATTAAAATATGACGCAAAGATGCGTAAAACTTTAGAATTTTTAAAAGAAAATAATTAAGGTGTGAATAAAATCACATCTTTTTTGTAACATTTGAAAAAATCTTGACGGGGGGGGGGGGGTAGTTTGTGCTAAAATTATAGTAGGAAGCTATGGTGTTTAATATGAAGTTAGAAAAATTTAAAGAAAAAAATAAAAGAAAGAAAAGTATCATAGTATTTACGATTTGCTGTGTGTTACTAATAGTAAGTGTCTTTTTTTATCAAACATTCGCTTTATTTGAGACAAAAGATAACTTTAATTTTATAGAAGGAAATATAAATAATCCAGGAGATCTTTATTTTGCATACTACATAGATGATCAAATCACTTTAGATATTCCTAATAAAAATAGTGGCTATACTTTATCAAGCAAATCTAATTGTAATAATGAAGTTATAATTAGTTGGGATAATGAATCTTGGAGTGCCATTTTAGATTATAATAATTATCAAAAAGAAAATAATTCCAGAGTGAAATGCAACTTATATTTTGAGAAAACTATCATAAGCCAAAATATTGATTATTTAAAGTCTCATGCCGCAGATGGTCAAATACTAGAGGCTGATGAAACTATAGATCATAATTTGAGATATATCGGAGCAAATCCAAATAACTATGTATTATTTAATAACGAATTATGGCAAATAATAGGCGTTATGAATAATGTAAGTGATGAAAAAGGTGTGAAAGAATCTAGAATAAAACTCATTCGAAGTGAAAGTATAGGCTCATACTCATGGGATTCCTCCGAATCTTCTATAAACACAGGAAAAGGAATAAATGAATGGAGCCAGGCTGATCTTATGAAACTACTAAATCCAGGATATGAGAGTGAAAGTGTTGGAGGATCACTTTATTGGAATAGAGATTCTGGAACATGCTATAATGCTTTAAATAACACTACTACAGATTGTGATTTTAGAGAATCTGGATTATTAGAAGAAAGCAAAGATATGATTGAAACTATCATGTGGAATACTGGAAGTGATGCAGAAGTACTAAGCAAGTTTGAAATTTTAACAAGTCAATATTATGAAGCAGAAAGAAGCAATAATACAGAATATAAATGTGCATTTGGAGACTATTGTAACGATAACATAAACAGAAATTCTATTTGGACAGGAAAAGTAGGATTAATGTATCCTTCTGATTTTGGATATGCAACAAGTGGAGGTAAAACTACAAGAACAACTTGTTTAAATACTTGTATATATGATTGGAAAGAAAAAAAAGACTGCCAAGAAAATGACTGGTTACTAAAAGATCAATATTTAATGATGCCTGTATTTAATCCGAAAAATGCATTCATGGTTAATTGTTTATATAATCAGGAATTGATAGTATACACTTTTGCTGGAGGAGATAACAATATTTTACCAGTAGTTTACTTAAAAAATAATGTGAAAATCTATTCTGGGAATGGGAGTAATACAGAACCTTTTTTAATCCATCAAATGTAATGAAATAATATAAAAAAATAATTTATCTAAATTACCATAATTTGCCAATATTTTATTGTCAATTTTTTGTCAAAAGCCTTTACAAAACTACTTTCGCCTTTTATAATAAGATCTAATGTTTAGGGAGTGGGAATATGGCGAAAACTTTACCAGTTTTATTGTTAAAAGATTTTGTTTTATTACCACATCAAGAAGTGAAGGTAGAGCCAGGTCAAACCTTTTCTTATGAAACTTTAAATTTAAGTGAAAGAGAGTATGAAGGAGAATTAATTATTGTATCTCCAAAAGATGCATTAGAGGAAATGCCTGATTTAGACGATCTTCCAAATATTGCTGTAACGGCCAAAATTAAGAAAAAAATAACTTTGCCTAATGGCAATATCCGTATCACATTTGTTGGCATAAAAAGAGTTAAAATTAATAAATATTTTGAATCTTTACAAGTGCCGAATGTTTTAGAATGTCATTATTTATTTTTACAAGAACCAAGTTTAAATAATTCAAATGAAATTGCGTTCAAAAAAGAATTAACAAAATTAGTAAAAAGATTTGTAAGACTTTCTCCTAATGTTTCTAATGATATTTTACAAACATTAAATGAGAAAGAATCTTTAAATGATTTTATTGATTTTATTGCAGCTTTTCTTCCTACAACTATTGAAAATAAAACTTATTATTTAGAAGAAACAAGTCTTTCTAATAGAGCAACTCGTCTCATGGAAGACTTAACCGTAGAGCTTAAAATACTAAAACTAGATCAAAAAATAAATCAATCTTTACAAGAAGCAATGGATAAAAATCAACGTGATTTTGTCTTGCGAGAAAAAATGCGTGAAATAGAACGAGAATTAGGGGAAGAAAATAAAAAACAAACTGAGATATTGGAATACAAAAAAAAATTAAATTCCCTTGAGTTACCTAATGAAATACGTCATAAAATATTAAATGAACTTAACAAATATGAATTTATGTCTGAGAATAGTCCTGATATATCTTTTGTTAGAAATTACTTAGAATTATTTTTTGATTTACCTTGGAATGAAGAAACAATTGAATGTGAAGATTTAAAAATAATAGAAAACACATTAAACAAAACACATTATGGCTTAAAAGAAATTAAGACAAGAATTATCGAATATGCCGCAATGAAAAAAAGAAACCCAATGCTTCAATCACCTATCATTTGTTTAGTAGGACCTCCTGGAGTAGGGAAAAGTACTATAGCATCTTCTATCGCGAAAGCCTTACATCGTAAATTTCACAAAATCAGTGTAGGTGGCTTGAATGATTCTTCGGAACTTACTGGACACAGAAGAACTTATTTAGGAAGTGCCCCAGGTCGTATTATCACAGCCTTAGAAAAATGTGGTAGTAAAAATCCATTAATATTAATTGATGAAGTAGATAAAATGGTAAAAGATTATAAAGGAGATCCAGCAAGTGTTTTATTAGATATACTAGATCCTAATTTGAACCAAAATTTTGTTGATTCTTATTTGGAAGAAGCCTTTGATTTAAGCCATGTATTATTTTTGCTTACAGCAAATAATATTGAAAATATTCCAAGCGAATTAAAAGATCGATTAGAAATAATTGAATTATCTAGTTATAGTACATTAGAAAAAATAAAAGTAGCCAAAGAATATCTCCTACCTGCTATTCATTTAGATTATCATGTCAGAGAAAAAGAAATTGAGTTGACAGATAAGGCATTAAAACATTTAATATTAAATTATACAAATGAAGCTGGAGTAAGAGAATTAAAAAGAAAACTAGAAGAATTGCATCGTAAAATTATCTTAAATGGTATGAAAAAAGAAAAAAATTTAGATAGTGTAATAGATGCCAAAGATATAAAAAAATATTTGGAAGAAGTTTTAGATGGCAAAGAGCTACGACCTACTGTTTTAAAAAGTGGTCTTGTAAATGGACTTGCAGTGACAGTAAATGGAGGAGTCCTACTTCCTTTAGAAAGTGTGGCATACCCTGGTACTGGAAAAATAACCATAACAGGTCTTGTTGGAAATGTGATGCAAGAATCGATTGAAGTAGTAATGAGCTTTATTCATAGTCATTTAAAAGAACTAGAAATGAGTGAAAGGATCTTTAAAAATAAAGACATTCACATTCATTTTATGGAAGGAAGCATCCCAAAAGATGGACCAAGTGCAGGCATTACAATAACAACATCTATAATTAGTTTGCTCACGAATCGATTAGTAAGTGAAGACATTGCTATGACAGGAGAAATGACACTTCGAGGAGAAATAATACCTGTAGGAGGTATAAAAGAAAAAGTAATTGGAGCATATAATCGTGGGATAAAAAAAATTATCATACCAGAGCTTAACAAAATTGATTTAAAAAGTATACCAAAAGAAGTAAAAAATGAATTAGAAATTATATTTGTAAAAGAATATAAAGAAGTATATCAAATTGTCTTTAAAGAAAATAATAAAAAATAAAGTTTCCTATTTACAAGAAAGAATTTCTTTTCTATAATAAGGATATATAAAAACATTAAGACACGTTTATAAAATATTTTTTTAAAGAGAGTCTATAGATGGTGGAATTAGATAAAAAAGTTTTATAAATATCACTTAAAATATTGTTTTTCGGAATGGCTAACGATATCTAGCTAAATAAGATAAATTAAGGATGGTACCGTCACAATTGTGACTCCTTTGGTATCATCTTTTTCTATTGGAAAGGTGAGTAATATGCAAAAATTTAAAGAAATAGACAAGCGTCCGACAAGCGAAGTCGAAGAAAGTATTTTAAACTCTTGGGAAGGAATAAAAGGAATATATGAAAGAAGCTTAGAAAAAAATAAAGAAAACAAAGAATATGTTTTCTACGATGGACCAGCATTTGCCAATGGATTTCCTGGTTTACATCACATGGTAGCCAAAAATCTAAAAGATACAATATGCAAATATCATGCTATGAATGGCAAAAAAGTACTACGTAAAGTTGGTTGGGACACCCATGGTCTTCCAATTGAAAATCATGTAGAAAAAAAATTAGGATTACAATCTAAAAAAGATATAGAAAACTATGGAATTGAAGCCTTCAATCAAAAATGTCGTGAAAGTGTTCGTGAAAATGAAGCTGCTTTTGTGAATTTAACAAAAAAAATGGGGCAATTCATTGATGTAGAAAATCCTTATATAACATTCAAAAATGAATACATTGAAACAGAGTGGTGGATTTTAAAAAAATTTTTTGATGAAGGATACTTTTATGAAGGAAATCGCGTTATGCCTTACTGTCCAAGATGTGGAACTGGTCTCGCTTCCCACGAAGTAGCCCAAGGATACATGGATGTATCTGTAGATACAGTAATTGTCCCAATGAAATTAAAAGAAAAGGATGCCTATTTTCTAGTTTGGACAACAACTCCATGGACATTATTATCTAATGTAGGATTATGTGTAAATCCAAATGAGACTTACGTTTTAGCAGAAAAAGAAGGAACAAAATTTATTCTTGGCGAGTCTTTAGCGGAAAAGGTATTAGGAAATGAATTTCAAATTTTAGAAACTTACAAAGGGAAAGAATTAGAATATACTGAATATGAACAATTAATACCTGAGATAGAAATAAAAGAAAAAGCATTCTTTGTGTGCTGTGATGAATATGTAACAATGGAAGATGGAACAGGAATTGTTCATTTAGCACCAGCTTTTGGAGAAGATGATGCAAGAGTTGGAAAAGAATACAATTTGCCTCTTGTAAATCCAGTTGGAAAAGATGGTCGTTACCTAATAGGACCATGGAAAGATACATTAGTTTTTGATGCAGATAGTTTAGTAATTCAATATTTAAAAGAAAATAAGAAACTATTCAAAAAACAAAGAATTACCCATAATTATCCTCATTGCTGGAGATGCTCAAGTCCATTATTATATTATACATTACCTAGTTATTACATTGCTGTTACAAAATATAAAGAAAAAGTAATTGAAGCAAATAAAAAAGTAAATTGGTATCCTTCCTATGTTGGAGAAAAACGTTTTGGAAATTGGCTTTTAAATTTAAAAGATTGGGCAATTTCAAGAACTCGCTATTGGGGTAGCCCAATTCCATATTGGACATGTTCTTGTGGACACAGAGAAATGATTGGCAGTATAAAAGAATTAAAAGAAAAAGCAATAGAACCAATAAATGATAAAGAATTAGATTTACATAGACCTTATATAGATAATATTCATTTAAAATGTCCAAAATGTAGTGGACAAATGACACGTATATTAGATGTATTAGATTGTTGGTTTGACTCAGGATCAATGCCTTTTGCTCAATATCATTATCCATTTGAAAATGAATCCCTTTTTGATTCTCAATTTCCAGCAGATTTCATCTGTGAAGGAATAGATCAAACAAGAGGTTGGTTTTATACACTACTTATCATATCGACTTTCATAAAAGGATGTGCTCCATATAAAAATGTTTTAGTAAATGATTTATTACTAGATGCCGAAGGAAAGAAAATGAGCAAAAGCCGTGGTAATATTGTCGAGCCATTCCAAACAATTGAGAGTTATGGAGCAGATACAGTCAGGTTTTATTTACCATATGTTTCACCAGTATGGACTCCATTAAAATTTAATGAAGAAGGATTAAAAGAAGTTTACTCAAAATTTTTGAATCCTTTAAAAAACACCTATAGTTTCTTTGCAATGTATGCGAATACTGATGAAATTGACATAAAAGAGTGTAATGTTGCATTAGAAGATAGAGAAGAACTAGACTTATGGTTATTATCAAAATATAACTCTTTAGTCTCTTATGTTAACGAATCTTTCTTAGAATACGATTTAAACAAAGTAGTTCGTGCAATTGCAAACTTTGTTTCAGAAGATTTATCAAATTGGTATATCAGACGTTCTAGAAAAAGATTCTGGGGAAGTGAAATGAGCAATTCGAAAAAAAGTGTTTATCAAACTACATATGAAGTATTAGTTGGATTATCAAAATTAATTGCACCTATAACTCCTTTTATAGCAGAAGAATTATATCGCAATTTAACAAATGAAGAAAGCGTTCATCTAGCAGATTATCCAAAAAGCAAACCAGAATTATATAACCCTAAATTAGAAGAAAAAATGGATTTAGTAAGAAATTTCATACGTTTGGGTAGAAATATTCGTGAAGAAGTGAAAATTAAAGTTCGTGAACCACTAAAATGTGTTTATTTAGATGGTCGTAAAAAAGAAATAATTGGTAATTTAGTTCCTTTAATAGAAGAAGAATTAAATGTAAAAGAAGTCGTTTTTATAGATGATTTAAGTGAATATATGAATTTCCTTGTAAAACCAAATTTTAAAGAAGTAGGAAAGGTTTTTGGGTCTAAAATAAAAGAATTTCAAAATAGTCTATCAAATTTATCTCAAGAAGATATAATGCATCTACAAAAAGAAGAAACAATAAAAATAGAATTTATGGAAGAAACCATCAATATCGATGCAAATATGGTAGACATTCGTGTAGAAGCAAAAGAAGGATTCCATGTAGCGATGGAAAATAATTTGTTCGTAATTTTAAATACAGAAAGAACCAAAAGTTTGATAGAAGAAGGAATTGCAAGAGAATTTGTAAGTAAAGTGCAACAATTAAGAAAAGCAAAAGACTTTAATGTATCAGATAGAATAAAAATATTTTATTATGGATCTAGTAAAATAGATGAAGTTTTAGAAAATTTTAAAGACTATATTAAAGAAGAAACATTAAGTGTCTCATTTGATTCAAATCCAGAGATTATAAATAAATATAACCTAAATGGAGAAGAAGTTTTAATAGATGTAGAGAGAGTCTAATGATTCTCTTTTTAATTTTACATTTTTTAAAATTTTGTAAGTTCTACTCTTGTCGAAATGCAAAAAATTAGGTATAATCATTAATATAGAAGAGGGAGTGGCTATGGAAGAATTAGATTTAAAAGAATTGTTTCAATTTTTTTTGAGTAAATTTTATATTGTAGTAATTGTAACTTTTTGTTGCGTAGTAGTAAGTGTATTATATGGAATTGTTTTAAAAAAGCCTATGTATAATTCTTATACAACATTAGTACTTGCAGGTTCTAATGTCGAAACTAGTGATAATAGTATTACCCAAAATGATATCACTTTAAATCAAAAATTAGTATCTACATATCGTGAAATTATTAAAAGTCGAAAAATATCGTTACAAGTAATCGAAAATTTAAATTTAGATATGACACCTGAAGACTTAAAAAGTCGCATCACTGTAGTAAGTGAAAGTAATACAGAATTAATTCGTATTACAGTAAATCATGAAAGTGCCAAAATGGCTAGTGAAATAGCAAATGAAATAGCAACTGTGTTTAGTAAAGAAATCGTTGAAATATATAACATTAAAAACGTAAGTGTGATTGATAAAGCAGTAGTACCAAACAAACCTTATAATATGAATGTAGTGAAACAACTTGCTATAACAGTAATCATTGCACTAGTAATTTCATTTGGAGATATTTTTGTTTTATTTTATTTTGATACTTCAATTAAGAGCGTAGAAGAAGTAGAGCAAAAAGTAGGCCTACCAATTCTTGGAAGTGTTCCAGATTCTTTAAGTAAAGGAGGATATTATTATGGAAAATGAATTAATTGTTCATGAAAAACCTAAGTCTAATGTATCCGAAGCTTTTAAGACTATCCGTACCAATTTACAATTTTCGTCAGTAGATGAAGAAGTAAAAAGTATATTAGTTACTAGTTCTATCCCAGGAGAAGGGAAAAGTTTTGTAAGTGCTAATTTAGCTGTTGCCTTCGCCCAAGCTGGAAGCAAAGTTTTAATCGTTGACTGTGACCTTCGTCGTGGAAGACAACATAACATATTTAAAGTAAATAATAATTTAGGATTATCAAATTTGTTGATTGATAATACTGATAAAAAAGATGAAAAATATTTTCATAAAACAGAAATTAAAAATTTGTTTGTATTACCAAGAGGAATAGTTCCTCCAAATCCAAGTGAAATATTAGCTTCAGACAAAAATAAAAACCTTGTCAAAATATTAGAAAAAACATTTGATATGGTGATTTATGATGGACCACCAGTGAATGGCTTAGCAGATTCCATAATAATGGCAGGAATAGTAAAAAAAGTAATTATTGTATCATCTCATAAAACGACTAAGATGGAACAATTACAAAATACTAAAAGAAATTTAGAAAAATTTGAAAATAAAATTGCTGGAATCATAGTAAATAAAATGCCAGTTCGAAAAGATCGTTATTACAGTTATTATGAGTAGGTGAGTTGTATGATTGATATTCATAGTCATATATTAAATAATATTGATGATGGATGTAAAACAATAGAAGAATCGTTAGAGTTATTGCGCCTTGCAGAAAGCTATGGAGTTAGTGATATCATCTTAACTCCACATTTTATGTTTGGGACAGAATATCAAAAAGAAAATGAAGAGAAAATGAAATTGTTTGATGAATTAAAAAAAAGCGTTCAAAATGAAAATATTTCAATAAATTTATATTTAGGAAATGAAGTATTTGTTGAAAATAATATGGTCAGCTATTTAAAAGAAAACAAAATTCAAACTTTAAATAATTCAAAATATTTATTGTTTGAACTTCCTAGGTTTGAAGAATTTAAGGGTGCTTTTGATGAAGTTTTTTCATTAGAAACGGAAGGGATAATACCTGTTCTTGCTCATCCAGAACGTTATGAGATTATCATTCAGAATCCTACATACGCATTGAAATTAAAAGAACGTGGAGTTCTATTTCAATCGAATATAGGCTCATTTTTAGGGATATATGGGCACCAAATAGCAGAAACTGCAATGTTATTAATAAAACATAATTGCATTGATTTTATAGCGAGTGATGTACATAGTAAAAAGCATTGTCATTACAAAAAAATACAAGAACTAAAAGAACTTTTAAAAAAATATATCACAGAAGAAGAAATAGAAACACTATTTGTTAAAAATCCACAGAAAATTCTTCAAAATGAAGTAGTAGAACCAAAAGAGCCAATTCCTTTCAAAAAAACATTATTTGGAAAATGGAAATAATAAAATAAATTGTCTTGGTGACGATTTTTTTAATTTTTTTGACACATTAATCGTATTATGTAGTATAATGGATGTAAGAAAGAAGTTGATTTTTAATGAGTTATTGGGCTATTTGGTTAGTAATTGTAATTTTACTTGCTATAATGGAAGCTGCTACAGTAAATCTTGTTTCAGTGTGGTTTATTGCTAGTGGAATTGTATCTTTATTTTTATCTTTATTTGTAGAATCATTTTTTATTCAATTTGGAGTATTTGTAATACTTGGTATTATTCTTTTATTGTTAACGCGTCCAATGTTATTAAAAATGATCGAAAATAAAGAACATAAAACAAACTTAGATCGTATCATTGGAATGGAAGGAATAGTAACTTCAAAAATTCAAAAAAATATTACAGGAGAAGTAAAAGTTGACGGGAAACTTTGGAGTGCAATATCAAATACAACAATTGAAGAAGGAAGTACTGTAAAAATTATTTCAATAGAAAGTGTAAAGCTTGTAGTAGAAAAATTAGAAGAAGAAAAGAAAGAAGAAAATATTAAGAAAACAACTACTGCTAAGAAAAAAACTACAACTACCACAAAAAAGAAAACAACTCCAGCAAAAAATAGTGGAAACACTACAAAAAAGAAAACTTCAAAAAGTCCTTCTTCAAATAATAAGAAAGTGAGTGATAAATAATGCCGTTTTTAATTATTTTATTAATATTAGTAGGAATTATTGTAATACCATGTATTAAAGTAGTTCCTCAATCTAAAGTTTATGTTGTTGAAAGATTAGGGTCATACTATACAGCATGGCACAATGGAGTGCATTTTAAAATTCCATTTATTGATCGCATTGCAAATGTTGTATTATTAAAAGAAATGGTACGTGATTTTGATCCACAACCCGTAATTACAAAAGATAATGTAACAATGCAAATTGATACAGTAGTATATTTTCAAATTACGGATGCAAAACTTTATACTTATGGAGTAGAATATCCAATAAGTGCAATTGAATCTTTAACTGCTACAACATTACGTAACATTATTGGGGAATTAGAGTTAGATCAAACATTGACATCAAGAGATATCATTAATACAAAAATGAGAGCTATATTAGATGAAGCAACAGATCCATGGGGAATCAAAGTAAACCGTGTGGAAGTAAAAAATATTTTACCGCCAAGGGATATTCAAGACGCAATGGAAAAGCAAATGCGTGCCGAACGTGAACGTCGTGAAAAAATTCTTCAAGCTGAAGGAGAAAAGAAATCTTCTGTACTAATCGCTGAAGGAGAAAAAGAAAGTGCTATTTTAAGAGCCGAAGCTGAAAAAGAATCAAAAATTAAAAGAGCTGAAGGAGAAGCAGAAGCGTTGCTTAAAATTAAAACAGCAGAAGCAGAAGGAATCAAGCTTCTTCGTGAAGCAAAAGCAGATAAAGCTGTTTTACAACTGAAGTCTTATGAAACATTAGGAAAAATGGCAGATGGCCAATCAACTAAAATTATTTTACCTGCCGATTTACAAAATGTCGCAACATTTGGAACAGTATTACAAGAAACAATGAATGATAAAAAAAATTAAGGATTAATAAAATTCTTAATTTTTTTAACTATAAATTTAAAAGTTTCATGTATAATAAACACAAAAAGGAAGTGATAATGTGGCATATGTAACACATGAGTTTGAACCAGTTTTTAATGAACAATCAAAAGTTTTATTGTTAGGCTCAATACCAAGCATAACATCAAGAGAAGTAGGATTTTATTATTCACATCCAAAAAATCGTTTTTGGAAAGTGATGGAAATATTATTTGAAGAAAAAATTATAGATAAAAAGTCATTTTGCTTAAAGCATAAAATTGCTTTATGGGATACAATTGCATCTTGTGAAATCCATGCCTCAAGTGATGCATCTATTAAAAATGTAAAAGTAAATGATTTAAATATCATTTTAGAGGCTGCCAATATCAAAGCAATTTTTACAGAAGGAAAGAAAGCACATGAAATTTATCAAAAATATTTATATCCGATTTACAAAATAGAAGATATTTGTCTTTCCTCAACATCTCCAGCTAACGCTCGTATGAGCTTAGATCAATTAGTTACAGAATACAAACAAATATTAAAATTCTTATAAATTCTATGTTAGAAAAAGATTTAATATCAGGATAAAAACATAAAATAATTTTAAAAAGTCGTCAAGCCTTGATAAAAAGGG
>CAOJCV010000029.1 GCA_948432605.1 uncultured Mycoplasmatota bacterium
TTATGATAATCATTTATATAGTGAATCTGATATTAATGATATTGTTAAAGACACATCTAAAGAGGTAGAATTAACTAATTATGTTGAAGAAAAGGACTACGATTATTTTTAAAATCGTAGTCCGTAAATACTAAATGGTGTCAATTTAGTAAACACACTTGTACATTGACATTATCAATGAACGTGTGTAGTGTTATTTATCTTTAATTAATAATCTTCATAATAATTTATTATTTTGTCCATAGTTCCATCATTTTTAATTCTATTCCATTCTTTTTCATAAACTGATTTTGCAAATTCTTTATTAAGATAATCAGTTTCAAATTTGTTTCTTTGCTCAATTATTATAGGATTATTTGTCCAAAGATTAAATTTACCTGAAGTATTTATACGCTTTAACATATATTGATAACATCTCTCAAAGTGTTCATCAAATGTAGTCAATTCTGGATAATTTTTTAATGAAGTTGCCAATTGTCTTTTTGCAAGAACTTCAATGTCAAAATCTCTGTCAGAATCAGATAATATTTTTCCATATATATTTCTTGGTTCTTCTTTTCTAGAACCTCTATGATCTTCAACTGCTTCTTTCATAATTTTTATTTGCTCTGAATTAAAATATTTTTTTAATTCAGAATCGTTATCTAAAAATTTGCCAGATTCGTATTCATGAGTTTCTCGATTTACATTTAATCCAATATCGTGATAAGAAGCTATTACGTATGCCATATTTTCATCAAGATTATAATATTCAGCTAATAATAATGTATTTTTTATGACATTATTTATATGAAGCATTCCATGAGAATAATATTTTTCGTATTTTGGGAAAATTTTTTCTTCAATATATTTTTTTAAATCTAAATTAATTGCCACTACTAATCACCTAAATAATTATATCATTTTTTTATCAAATTTATCATAATTTAAATTAAAAAAATAAAAATTATGTTATACTATAGTTAGTTAATAAATTATTACTAACTATTTCTTTTGCTCAAAGAGTTGTTGTACTTCTCTCTCTCGGGCACCAGAAAAAACAACTTGAAAATTCAAAAATTTAAATTGATACAATTTAATAAAAAAATTTATTTTATATATTCATTCAAACATAAAAATGATTACTAAAGTTCTCTTTAATTAACTAATCATAGAGGAATAATATTTTTTATAATATGATCTTGACTTTTTATTAATATAATTCTATTATAAAAAATAATCAATGAGGGGATTTAAATGAGATTATTTTATAACAGATTACAATTCGAATTAACACGAATATGTAATCAAAATTGTGCACATTGTTGCAGAGGAGAATCACAGAATGTAAATCTTACAAAAGAAATTGTTGATAATTTCTTTGAAAAAAACGACATTTACTATATAGGAACTTTACTATTTTCTGGAGGAGAACCAACTTTAAATGGACGAATGCTAGAATATATTGTAGATAAAATAATAGAAAAACAAATTACTGTAACAATGTTCATGTTAAGCATTAATGGATTATCTTACAGTGAATATTTAGTAAATGGATTAAATAAATTACGAGATTATATTATAAAAAAAGAAAAAGCTTCATATTGTCCTGGGGTTTTAATGGTATCTCAAAGTCAATTTCATAGAGAAGCTAAAAAAGAAGTAATAGAAAAATTAAAACATTTATCTTACTTTTCACCGATTGAAAAAGTTATAATAACAGAAGAAAATATTTTACCTTATGGTAGAGCATATCAAAATGGAATAAGTAAACAACAACCTGATTTAAGTGAATTAATAAACTGTCAAAAAAATTATAAAATTAAAGAATATGAAGGTTTTGAATATTTAACAATTGCCTACCAATATATATCAGCAAACGGGAATATAGTAAATGATGGATGTCAATCTTACAATTTAATGGATGATTATGCTTTAGGAAATGTACAAAAAGAGAGTATAGACGAAATTTATAAAAAAATGCCTACAATGAAATTAATAAAATCTAATCATTTATATGAATAAAAAAAAGAATCTCAAAAAGACTCTTAAAACAAATGAATAATATCTTGAATAGTTATAAATAGCATCAACAACATTAAAAGTCCAAATCCAATCATATTACAAACAGCTTCAAACTTTTTATTAATTGGTTTTCCTTTAATCTTTTCCAAAATCATAAAGAAAACATGTCCTCCATCAAATGCTGGGAAAGGTAATATATTTATAAAACCAACATTAATTGACAAAAATGCCGTAATATAAATTAATTGTTGAATTCCATATTGTACAGATTGATCTACTACTTTATAAATACCTACTGGTCCAGATAAATTAGAAACAGAGACTTGTCCTGATAATAATCCCCATACAGTAATTACCATAGAATGAATAACATCAATAAATTTTTGAAAAGTAAATTGAATACTTTCCCATAATCCTTTTGGTCTGCTATTATCAATTTGAATCCCAAAAACTTTTCTTTCATTTCCATTTTCATCTTTTTCAACTTTTGGAATTAATTTTAATGTTTCTTTCTCACCATTTACTCTTTTTACTTCAAACAAATAAACATTATCTGGATTTTTATAATACAAATAAATCTGACCTACATCCCAAGAAGAAAATTCATGACCATTAATAGCAGTAATAACATCACCACTTTGTATACCAGCTACACTAGCAGCTGAATCTTCTTGAACACTTAAAATCTTAGGAGTATTGCTTGTTGGTCCCCAAATTATAGCTAAAACAAATAAAAGTACAAGTGCTAAAACAAAATTGTTAAAAACTCCAGCTACCAAAATAGCAAGCCTTTGATACCATGGACGATTACACATAAATTGTTCTTTTTTTATTTTCTCATCATCTTCATATACTTCTCCAGCCATTTGAACAAAACCACCAATTGGAAAAGCCCGAATATTATAAAAAATACCATCTTTTCCCTTTCGAGAATAAATAACAGGTCCCATACCAATAGAAAATTCATATATATATACACCAGATTTTTTAGCACAAATAAAATGCCCAAATTCATGTACCAAAATTATAATTCCTAAAATGAAAATAAAAATCAATAAACTAATAATCCACATAATAATCCTCCTTAAATAAATCTTTCTAAAACTTGAAATGCAAGTACTACAAAAATTAAACTATCAAAACGATCTAATACTCCCCCATGTCCTGGAATTAAATTTGAAAAATCTTTTACATCATTTTCTCTTTTCATCTTACTAAATAAAAGATCACCTAATTGTCCAATTATACTTAATATAAATGTTAAAATAACTATAAGATAAATTTCTTTACCTCCAATTGCATAGTAGTAAAAAACACTAGAAAGGCTTGTTCCGATAATACTTCCCCATAAAGAACCACTAACTGTTTTATTAGGACTAATTTTAGGTGCTATTTTTCGTTTTCCAAAATATTTACCTATAAAAAATGCAAAAGTATCTGTCAAAATAGGAGTTAAAATAAGATACAATAATAAATTTAAATTTCGATTACGCAAATTGATCACTGAATGAAAAGAAATTCCTAAAAAACATAAAACACCAAATATATACAACGCATCTTTTGTTTCATATTTCTTCTTTTTGTAATCCAATAAAGTAGGAAATAATAATCCTATGCTTAATATAGCTAAAACTTGAAAACTTATTCCAAATGAATGAAGCTCAAATTCATAAAAAATCAAAAATAAAAGCATACACATAGAAAATAACATAATTCCACTTGGAATATCAGAATGACTTTTTTTCAAATCAAAAATTTCTTTTAAACCTAACAAAGCTAAAATTCCTATAGCAATTGAAAAAGCTTTTCCGCCTGCAATTATAATAGGTACTAACACAAGAATTAAAAAAGTCGCACTTAAAATTCTTTTTAACATAACCATCACCTTATCTCTAATAAAGTATACTATTATTCTAGAGCATTATCAAGATATTACAATAATTTGACAATTGAAATAATATAAAAAAAGATTTAATTTTCTTTTTTATAATATTTACAAATTCCTTTTAATTTACACTCTTTACATTCTGGTTTCATTGCTTTACACTTATATCTTCCAAATAAAACCATTTGATGATGTAATTGACTCCATTTTTCTTTTGGAAATTTTTTCATTAACTTTTGCTCAACCTTATTAACACTATCATTAGGATAAGCCAAAGCAAGTCTTTTTGAAACTCTCTCTACATGAGTATCAACGGCAATTGCAGGAACATCGAAAAGATTTGATAAAACAACATTACATGTTTTTCTACCAACACCAGGAAGACTTTCTAAGTACTCTCTATCACAAGGTACATGACCATTTTGCTCTTGAACTAAATGAGAAGCAATTTCTTTTAAATACATTGCTTTTTTTGTAAAAGAACCAATAGAACGAATATGAGACTGAATTTCTAAAAGATCAGCTTTAGAAAGACTTTCCAAATCATAAATTTTCCATAAATCACTTGTCACCATATTTACTCTTTTATCTGTACATTGTGCAGACAAAACAGTTGCGATTAACAACTCATAATCTTTTTTATAATTTAACTCACATCTAGCATCTGGATATAACTGATCCATATAATCTATTATTTTAATAATTTTATCCTTCATCTTCTAACCAGTTATAGTCAAATAAATCTAGACTTCCTGTATCTTCCTTTCGTGTTTTTTCTAATCCTTGTTTCACTTCAATCATTTTTTTATATCCTTTTTTCTGCCATTCATATAAAATTTTGTCTATATATCTTAAACTACTTACTCCATTATAAACTGCTTCTTCTAAAGCTCCAATTACAAGTTCTGAAGAAAAACCTTTTTCAAGCCATGCATTTATAATTTCATATTCCATAGGTGATATTTCTCTTCCAAGTTCCTTTTGAAAAATATCAAAAATAGATTCTTTTTGTTTTCTTTGACTTTTCTTTTCTTTTTTCTCACAAATAGACTTATACATAGGTACTAAACTAATCTCTTCACAATACTTATTTGAACCATCTTTAGAAGAATCAATTTGAATTAAATTTAAAGTAAGAAGATGATTAAAAGAGGTCAAAACATCTTCCTCAGTCAAAGATAAAGAAGTACATATACGCTCTACATCAAAAGTTTTATCTACCTCATCTTCAAAATAAATTAAAAGTAAAAATTCTGGTAAAGAAAGATTATTTTTAATCGCAATTTCAATTAAATGCTTAGACAAAGTAAACCTTTTTTCCATCAAAAATTCAATATTTGGCATATAATACTCACCTCTTTAAAAATAATTCAATACTTTCCTTTGTATTCTCTAGCTTCCCTTTTAAAATAGCATCTTCTAAACAATTTAATAAACTTCCCAATTCCTTTCCATGTACATTAGAAATTTGCTCTATTTCTTGAATAGAATAAGCAAGATCTTTTCTAGAATGAATAGGAAGAGATGCTTCTAATTTATCCAGTTTCTTTAATGGAATTTTTAAAATTGTACACACAATCCGAGTATCATAATATCCATTTTTATATAAAGAAAGTAAATCTATTGTACCACAGTTTAACTGATCTGCGATACTTTTCTCTCTCTTTTTAAAATTTTTTGCTTTTGGATATTCCTCATTAGTTATAATTTGTGCCCAAAGGCCAGCTAAATCTTCTACATAAACAATTTTCTGAGATTCAACTCCTAAAACAGCCAACAAATGAAGTCGTTTTAAATAAGAAAATCCATCATTAAGTAAAATTAAATCCAATTCTTTTTTTATTCTTTCTTTTGATAACAACATCAAATTTTTTTTCTCTTTTTTAATAGCTCGAATAATATCTTTATCAAGTTTTAAATCATATATACAAGCAAATCTTATAGCGCGTAAAATTCGTACAGGATCTTCTTGAAAACGTATTCTAGAATTCCCAATCATTTTCAACTTCTTTTTTTTTGTATCTTCTAATACCTCAAGAGGATCAATAATTTCACCATTTTTATTCATATACAAAGCATTAATTGTGAAATCTCGTCTCTTTGCATCCAAAATTAAATTAGAAGTATATTCTAAATTAACAGGTTTACAATTTTTATACCCTTCTTCTTTTCTATAAGTAGTAATATCAACATTAAAATCATCTAATTTTAAATTATAAGATCCATATTCTATCTTCTTTTTAGAAGGCCCAAAAATTTCTATTACATCTTTAGGTAAAGCATTTGTAGCAATATCAAAATCATTTGTATTTCGATTTAACAAATAATCTCTCACAAATCCTCCAACTAAATAAGCTTCAAATCCATTTTCTTCTAATTTAATTAATATATTTTTTACAACAATAGGTATCAAAAAGACATCACCAAAAACATTATATAACAAAAGCCAAAGAAAAAATTATCTTTTTTGTCTTTTTCTAATTTGATTGACAGAAATTTGCTGCAAATAATAATAGTTCATGAGTAAAAATAAATCTTTATGCAAAGGAAAATTATCAGGAAATAGAAGTAGTTTTTCTTCGATTTCTTCTTTCGAAGCAACTTTAATAATCTTTCCTTTTAAAGGAATTTTAAAAGAAGAATCTTCATAATAAGCATTACTAGTAATATCTATCACAATATTTTTCTTCACAACATAAACGTGATAATAACCTTTCAAATAACGACAAGGCATAAAAGAAAAGACAACCTTGTAATCAGGATTAATTTGTAAAAATTCATAACACCTTTGGTAACAGGAATGTTCCAAAGGACGTCGAAAAATATCATCAGTTTCAGTCCCCCTAAAAACATCTTTTGCATTTTTAACAGAAACACGCCCTAATACAGTATCTAATAAATAATAATCTTCACATTTTTGGATATTATGGATTCCTGGAAAAAAAGAAACATCCAAAAAAGGATTACAAGAAAAACCTAAATTTGGTAATAAAAGCCATGAGATAGCCTCATGAATTACACTACAATAACGAAGGTTTTGCTTTTTTAATAATAAATCACAATATTCTTTATATTTAGTATTATATAGTTTTTTATAACAAGTCAAAAGATCATAACCAAGATCTCCTTGTACTTTACAATGCCGTTTAATTTTTTTGACAATAGATTCTTCTATTAAGCCATTTATCATGGCACAAACTTCTAAATTTTCTAAAGACAATTGAGCAAGAGTAATAATATCTTCAAACATAATGACCTCCAACACATATATTATTACACAAAACTGAAAAAAAGAAAATTTAAAAGAATATCAAATGTAATAAACGTCTTGTCATTATAATCAACTACCTTTTGTTTATTATATCAAATTTTCTTTGCGAAGAATTTTCACTCCTTAGTGCTGTTTATATATATTAGTATTTGACTTTCATATATACTTTTAGTATAATCTTAGTTACTTGGAAGGCAGTGAGTATAAATTTTTATAACGTGTAGAAAACTATGGTTCACTAGTATAATCTGCCATTAGAACGTGTTAATCGCTACTCCCTATAAAGGTTTTACTTTATTACTTTTAAGAAATATATAGAAAGGAGACCACATTATGTCAAGATATACAGGACCTCAATACAAAAAATCTCGTCGTTTAAATTTTTCTACTTTAGAAAATGGACGTGATTTAGCTCGTCGTCCATATGCTCCTGGAGTTCATGGAAACGACAGACGTAAAAAATTGAGTGAATACGGAATTCAGTTACAAGAAAAACAAAAACTTCGTTTGTTATATGGATTAAACGAAAAACAATTCCACAGAGTATTTGATAAAGCTTCAAAAATGAAGGGAATTGCTGGTGAAAACCTATTATTCTTGTTAGAAAGTCGTTTAGACAACTTAGTATATCGTATGGGTATGGCTACTACTCGTCGTGGAGCAAGACAACTTGTTAACCATGGACACATTACAGTAAATGGTAAAAAAGTAGATATTCCATCATATACTTGTAAAATCGGAGATGTTATCTCTGTAAAAGAACAATCATTATCTCATCCAGCAATTCTTAATAGTTTAGAAGCTACAGCTACTACAAAAGCTTTTGTTGAATTTGATAAGAAAAAACTTACTGGTACTTATGTAAGACGTCCAGATCGTTCTGAATTAAATCAAGAAATTAACGAATCTCTAATCGTTGAATTCTACAACAGATAATAAAAGACTTCACAAATTAGTGAAGCTTTTTTTTGGATTGATTCATTGCATTTTTGAAAATTATTATGTATAATTTCTATTATAAGGAGAATTGATTTATTATGAACAATGTAAAAAATTTATGGCAAGAAAATAAAAAACTTGTAATACTATATGGACTTGGAGGTTTTTTTATTCTTTTAATACTAATTTTCGTAATTATTATATTAATGAATGTTTTAAGAACATATAAATATAATGACGTAGAACAAATTATGGTAGAAAAAACAGAAAAATATTTAAAACAAAATTCCTCTTTCATTCCAAATGATGGAGAAGAAATAACAATTGATAATCAAACTTTAACAAATGGAAAATATATGAAAGAACTATCAAAACTAATAAAAAAAGATTCCAACTGTACTGGTGAAGTATTAGTAAACAACAACAAAGGTCAATTAAGATATACTCCTCTTTTAAAATGTGACAACTACAAAACTGCCTCATTAACAGAGAAGATATTAGAAACAGAAGAAATAAAGAATGAGGATGATGGATTATATTTCATGAATAATTACTATACATATCGTGGAGAATATCTAAATAATTACATTCAATTTGCAGGATTTTCATGGAGAATTTTAAAATTTGACTCTGAAAAAATCATGTTAATACTTTCTGATACAATTAATAACAAAACACTTTATGTTTTTGATGATCGTTATAACGAATGGGAACAAAAAAATAGTGGCAAAAATACTTTTGAAAATAGCCGTATTGAAAACACACTTCAAAACATTTATACAAATGATTTCGTAAATTATCATAAATATATTTTACCAACAATAGCATGCGTACACAAAAGAGCCACTACAGATCAAGATAAGGCTGGCGCAATAGATTGCTCCACAACAGTAGAAACAAATTTATCACTACTAAGTGTTTATGATTATTTAAATGTATCTTTAGACCCATTATGTAAAGATGCTACATCACAAAGCTGCAGAAACTATAACTATTTAGCAACAACCAAAAACAAATGGTGGCTAATAAATGGAACTGACGACAAAACGGACACTGTATTTGCAGCTTCTTCCACTGGTGTAATTTCTGTTGATAAAGCAGCTTCTAAAAGAGATATTCGCCCAGTACTTTCGATACCAACAAATCTAGTATATAAAAGTGGCAATGGTTCTCAAAATGATCCTTACACTTTTTATGAATATTAAGATGCAAAAAAAGCATTTTTTTTCATGCTTTTTTAAGAAAACCATAAATTAGAAATATCCACATTTGAACTTGCTGGAGCTGGATTTGGCATATCTAACTTAGCAATTAATGGAATATGAAAAGCACTTCCAAAAGCCAAACACATTCCCTTGCGTAACGTTTTTAAACGCTCCAAATCATCTCTAGTTATACTAGAAGTAATCGCATCAATAATTTTATAATCATCAGGATGAAAAATACGAAAAACCAAAAAATTAGAACATTGAGATAAAGCTGTTTCTGATAATTCACTAGGCCTTTGAGTAATGAACCCCATTAAAATCCCATACTTTCTCCCCTCTTTTGTAATTCGATCAAAAATATTATAACCAATTACATCAATGTCTCTATCTCTTGTAACATAACGATGAGCTTCTTCTAAAATAATGTGAATTGGAAAAGATCCTCTATAAATAGAATTAGTAGCATAATCAAAAAACAACTTAGAATATAACTTAGTTAAAATTTTTGCAAATCTATCTTCCAGAGTATTTAAATTAATATTTACAATTTGTATATTCTCCCCATTAGGACTTTGAAATAAACCTTCTACATATTCTTTTTTACTTATAACACCTTGATATTCAAAAAACTTTTTATTCGGACCATTAATAATTTGATGTAAATGAATTTTTAAAGAAGTTGCTCTTTCATACATAGATACATTATTATAAACACCTTCGCTTAACAACGCAAATTCTAAAGCATCATAAATATCTTCTAAAGAATAAACCAAATTAGGAACCAAAGCATACTCCTTTAAATTCATTTTCTTAAACTGATTTAAATAATCAATTACTTGAGAGATAGCATTTATCTTTCCTTGATTATCAATATTTAAACATTGACGAATAGTTCTGGTATAACCAGGTTCTTTTATCTCACTATCAATATTAAGATTAGGAGTATTGTATTTATTTAAAATAGACATAATTTGATCACGTATCTGAGATGCATCTTTTCCACTAGATAAAACTTCTAATAAACTTGTCGCGATAATATTATTTTTATACTCTAAACTTGCGGGATCTTCACTTTTAAAAATACTAACAAATTGTAAAGTTTTTTCTAAAATAGGAATTAAATAAGGATCTTCCACATTTAACAAAAGTGCTAAATCATCTGCATCTAAAAAACTAGGTGGCAACTGTAAAACATTAGCAATATCTTCTTTTTCGTTTTTAAAACTTTTAACATGAACACCTGAAATAGATTCTAAATTAGAAAATGCTTGTTCATATTCTCCATAAACATCAAACATTACCATATGCATATTTCTAGGTGGATTTTGAGTATACAAAAAAAGATTTTGTAAAATTCTTGCAGCACCACAAGATTTACCATACCCAGAATTTCCAATGATAGCAAAATGATTACTAAAAAAATCATTTAAAGAAGCAGTAATTTTAAAATTATCATAAATTGTAGAAGAACCAACTAATAAAGTATTTTTTTCTTGATAATTTTGATTTCCTAAAAAAGTTACTAATTCTTTTGAATTTACAATTCGTGGAACTACATTAAGATAAGGTGCTTTATCAATACCTGGAATAAAACCATCATTTATAATTTCACCAATTAAAAATATTTCAATATAAGCACTTTTGATAGCCGTAATCTTTCCTACTACTTTCCTATTTGGTTCTTCAAAAACTACATGAACTCCTTTTAAATGAAGTTGTAATTTTCCTCCAATATTTTCAATACGTACAAAGTTTTCATTCACATCAATTACTTTTCCAAACACAATAATCGCCCCATATTCTAAGTATATTGTATCATATTTTTACAAAGAAAAAAAGGGTGTGTCCCTCTTTAGAAAATTAATCCGCCAAGAATAATTGCAAGTAGAATATAAAGAATTAAAATTATAAATGCTCCGTTTAAGAAAGAATTATTATTACATCCACATCCTTCTTCTACTGGTTTTTTGCAACAACTCATAAGGCACCTCCTTTATTTAAAGACTAAATGAATGCTCCTACAATTAAAATTAATAAAATGAATAATACTAATATGATTGCAGGTCCAAGTCCATTTTCACGACAGCAGTTCATATAACTCCCTCCTTTATTTTGTCTTTTCAATATAGTTTATGGTATTTTTTTTTATTGGTGCATACTTGTAATTCTAAAGAGGAATTGTTATAATATTATTTATAAATGCAAAGGAGAAATAGAAAAATGAATAAAACAAAAAAAATAATTATTTTAGGGGCTTGTACATTATTGATGTGTGGATGTGGAAAAGATTTACCTACTTTAAGTGATGGCTCACAACCAGTTATCAGTTTTAAAGAAGGTACAGATGCTGTTTCAGCACAAGATTTATACAATTCAATGAAAGAAAATTATGCATTAGAAACAATGATAACTTTAATGGATACAAAACTATTGGAAAAAGAATATCCAGATGAATTAGAAGATGCGAAAAAAAGTGCCGAAAGTACTGTAAAATCTATGAAAGAAACATATGGAGAAGATTATATTATAGGTTATTTTGGTTCAATTGCAGCATATAAAAACATGGTTTATTTAAATACTTTACAACAAAAAGCAATTTTAGATCATGCAAAAACAAAAGTTACTGATAAAGAAATGGAATCTTATTATGAAAAAAATATTTTTGGAGATGTTACAGTAAGTCATATCTTAATAAAAACAGGAGTGACAGACAATACTTCAAAAGATGAAAAAACAAAATTAGAAAGTGATGCCAAAGATAAAATAAATAAAATTATTAAAGCCTTAGATGAAGCAGAAAATAAAAAAGAAAAATTCAAAGAACTTGTAAAAGAATATTCTGAAGATGAAGCTACAAAAGAAAAAGACGGAAGCTTAGGTGCAATTAATACAAATACACTTTCAAGTTCATATGATGAAATTTTAAAGTCAGCAAGAGAATTAAAAGACGGAGAATATTCAAAAAGTGTTATTACAACAGAATTAGGTTATCATGTTATATTCCGTGAATCATCAAAAGAAAAACCTTCTTATGATAGTAAAAAAAATGAAATAAAAGAAGCAATTGCAACTCAAAAAATTTCTGACGATGCAACATTAAGAGTACTTGCTATGGACGAATTAAGAAAAAAATATGGAATGGAAATAAATGATTCAGAGCTAAAAGAAAAATATTCTAACTATATCGCAAACCAAATAACAAGCGCTAAAAATCAAAACACAACAAATTAAGCCAAGAAATATTGGCTTATTTTTTATAAAATATTTTCAATCTCATCTTTAGTAAACCCTTTTTGAAACAATTTTAAACGAATTTGATAATTTAATTGTTCTCCACTCCACTTTCGAGACAACTTACGTTCTAACTTATCTTTTTCTTTTTTTATAATACTTTCATCTTTTTGAAATACTAAATTTTCTAAAAAAGAAGTAGTAAATTCTAAAGGGTATCCTAAAGAAAAAAGATAATTTGCTAATTTGTTTTTAAAAAAAGATTGACT
Organism: uncultured Mycoplasmatota bacterium; assembly: GCA_948432605.1. GTDB lineage: Bacteria > Bacillota_I > Bacilli_A > RF39 > UBA660 > Ventrenecus. The sequence goes on from CAOJCV010000029.1 coordinate 12,808, forward strand.
ATAAGAATGATTCATAGACATTCTTTTTTCAACTAATTTTTGAATTTTATTTTTCCAAACTTTTTCAGGAACTAAAGAAAGCTCTTGTTCAATCAAAGAAACTTCAATTCCTAAGTCTTTTAACTTTTGTTTTATCTTACTAGGACCATCATTACTAAATTTCAAAGAATCATTTAAATAATATGTTATATAACGAGATTCATTAATATATCCCATATCTTCTAATTTTTTAACAGCTAGTTCTATTGAAGATAAAGAAATATCTTTTTTCTTAAGATAATCCCTTACTTCTTTTTTAGTTCTTTCTTTTGTATTTAAATATTTCAAAGCTAAATAATATCCCGTAAGATTATTATTTTCATTTTTTAAACTTTGAAATTCTTCTTCTTTTAATTTCTTCTTTAAAAGCAGTTCATATTTAATAATTAAATCATCATAAATTTCTAAAGATTCACATTCAAAATCTACACGATATTTATTGTTTTTTAATTTTGTATATTTTAATATTTTCATCAATCATCACAAACTAAGTATATAAATAGTTTAAAAAAAAAGCAAGTTGAAACACTTACTTATAAAATAAAATTTGAACTACAATGACACTTGAAATGGAGAATCTTGTGTCCCATCACCAGAAATAATTTTCACACTTGATTTTAAATAGGTAGTAGGTATAACCAACTTGTATTTTGAACCAGCAGTATTTACCTGCCCATAACATATACTATATACCCCAGATCTTCCAGGACCATAAGAAGAATCCGCATAGTTTGGAGTCAACGTCCACCAATACACATTTGGAACACTACTACTTAACCATGAATTTCGATAACAAGCACTTGTTCCTCCAAATCCACTCACTAAGCACTGCTCTCTTATTTCGGATTTGCCTCCACCATCTGTAGCATAAAAGTGATCAGAAGGATAAGAAAGCCCAATAAATCCAATCCAATTTATTGTTCTAACAACTGTATCATTGCAAGCATTTCCACCACCCGAACTACAGTTACCTCTTCCAGTTAAACTTCCTCTTTCAAATGTATAACTTAATGTAGCTTTATCAATGTTTCCATATGTCATAGCGCCAGTATTCCATAAAGTTTCACCTATCATTTTTTTTGCATTTTCTGATAAACCAGTTTGAGTAAAATCGCAAGAAATAATGTTACTATTCGCATAACAATCATTATCTCTCTTCACTCGATTAAAATAATAACTATTTAATAAAATATTTAAACCAGATTGACTCCATTCATTTACTCCTTGCCCCTTATTTATTGTAGAATCGGATATATCCCAAGGAAAGCTACCTATTGATTCTGATCTTACTATTTTTAATCTAGTCTCACCTATTTCATCCTCAGCATTAGATTTAATATGATTCATGACTCCTATTATTCGCCATAAAATAACATTCCCATCTGAATCCCTATCACCAATATCAATATAATTATTTGGATTTGCTCCAATATATCTCATATTATGATCTACTGTTTCATCATCTTCTATAAGTGTTCCCTCTGGTGCTTTCGCTATGATATAATCTTTTGGATCTACTGGAGTTTGTTTTTCTTCAAAATATAAAGTACATTTTACCCTTGAATTATTTTCTTTTTTATAAGTAGAATAATTTACTATTGCACTCCAAGTTTCGTCATTCCATGAAATAGTCACTCCATTTGTACAACTTGTTTTACTAGATAAAGTGTATCCACTATCTTTACTAGGTATGTCATAAGTTAATACATCATCAACATAATAAGCAAAATATAAATCGCCTGGATCACTCACATTGCCTTCTATAAAATTAAAATTATCTTTTGTCTCAAACAAAGCAAATGATTGATAAAAAAAGACGCTTATAATTAATAA
>CAOJCV010000030.1 GCA_948432605.1 uncultured Mycoplasmatota bacterium
ATAAACTTTCAATACGCCTACTTCATAAGCAAGAGCCGTATTTATAATCATATCTGCTTGATAAACATATGGGAAAATATATTTCTCTTCTCCAGAACGCACTACTTGCCATTCTCCTATTGTTTCAGAAACGCTTTTTCCTCTCGTACGATTATCACGAATAATTCTTCTTATTAAACGTAAATCTAAAGTAGAAATATAATTATGTCGATCAATATTAAGAGGAATAAAAGGACTCAAATAAATTTTAAATTTATATTTTGAATCAATATAAGGAATTAAATCATCATTTAAACAATGAAGGCCTTCAATAAGTAAAATACTATTTTCATGAAGAGTCAAAGACTTCCCTTGAAACAATTTTTTACCATGAACAAAATCATATTCAGGAATTGTGACAGACTCCCCTTTTAATAAATTTTGTAAAGTATCATTAAATAAATCTAAATCAATTGCTTGCAAACATTCAAAATCATAATTTCCTTCTCCATTACGTGGTGTATCATCACGATCCACAAAAAAATCATCAGTGGATAATCCAACAGGATCAAATCCTCTACTCCTTAAAAAAGCACTTAATCTTTTCATGGTCGTAGTTTTTCCACTAGAAGAAGGTCCAGCAATTAAAACAATTTTAACGTCTCTCAATGATTGAATAGCATTACAGCATTTCACAATATCATCTTCAAAAAGAATTTCGTTAGAAGTAATAAACTCTTGAATTTTAGAAGAACTTACAAGTTCATTCATCTGAGCCAAATAACTTACACCCATTCTCTTAAGCCAACGTTTGGTAGACATAAAATTACTTACAATATTTTCATAATGAACATATTCTGGTAATACCCCACCACTTACAATATTTGGACAAACTAAAACAATTCGATTTCTACCAAGAAAAACTAATTCAAATTTCCTGATAACACTTGTATCATAAGGCATAAAAGTATAAAAATAATTAAGCTTATTTTTTAAACGATACATAGTAACAACATCATAAGTAGTAGATAACAAATTAAAAGCTTTCTCTGTTTCATTTTTTTCTAAAAGATAACGGTAAGCCTCCTTAATATCTAAATTATATTTAATAAACCGATGATTCTCATGAACTAACTCAGCCATTTTCCCTTTAATTTTAGAAACATCTTCACTAGTAAAATTATGAATACTTTCTATTTCACTCAAAATACCCTTTGGAACACTATGAAGAAAATCCACTTCAGCATCTGGAAAAATTTCTTGTACTGCAACATAAAATAAAAATTTTAATGCTGATTGATAAATTTTATAACCAGTTAGTGAAGTAACATCTAAAAAAATAACTTCACAAGATTTCATAGCTTTTGAATCTAAAGATTCAACTTCATTTTTAATTTGAACAGCCAAAGCATCCTTAAAATCAAAGGCTTTAGCTATTTCATAATATGTCGTACCACTAGAAAATGTCTTTACTTCATTTAAATACTTAATTTCAATTTGCATATGTATCCCTAGCCTTCTTTATTCTATAAATAATTTTAACATAAGTTTTAAAATTTTTGAATAGTTTTTCCAAAAACTTACTATGATAGTATTAGGTGAGAAAAATGATAATACCAACAGTTTTAGAAAAGACAAGTAATAGAGAAGTATCTTATGATTTATATTCAAGAATGTTAGAAGATAGAATAATATTTTTAACAGGCGAAATAAATGATACAGTAGCAAATTTAATTATCAGTGAGCTTTTATATTTAGATGCCAAAAGTAAAGAAGACATTTATTTATATATAAATAGCCCTGGAGGCTCTGTTACAAGTGGAATGGCAATTTATGATACCATGAACTACATCAAAAGCGATGTCAAAACGATCGTGGTAGGTATGGCCGCATCTATGGCAGCATTTTTACTATCCAGTGGGACTAAAGGAAAAAGATGTGCATTAAAAAACGCTGATGTAATGATACATCAACCGTTAGGAGGAATGGAAGGTCAAGCAAGTGATATGAAAATTGCTTGTGAAAGAATTTTAAAAATGAAAGAGAAATTAAATATAATTTTATCAAAAAATACTGGAAAATCATTAAAACAAATAGAAAAAGACACCGATCGAGATCATTACTTAACAAGTGATGAAGCAAAAGAATACGGTATCATTGACATAATTTTATAAACAGTTTTTTTTATGTTGATCAACCAATTTTTTTAATTTAATAAAATGATGATTAATGCCACTTTTTCCAATTTGATAATCTGTTTCTAAAGCAATAATATCAGCAAGTTCTTGATAGGAACTCTCTGGATATTTCAAACGATATTCCATAACTAATTTTACTTTTTCATCTAATAAATCCATTAAATCATTTTCTTGTAAATAGCAAATATCCTCCACTTGACGAAGACCCGTTGAAGTGGATTTTTCTTGATTTGCAATTTCACAATTATTTAAACGATTAACCATATTTTTATGATCACGATAAATACGTATATCTTCAAAATAAAATAAGCATTGAGAAGCCTGAAACAAACGAATCATATCACTAATTTCCTCTGCACTTTTTAGATAAACCATGTATTTCCCATTACGTTCTAAAACTTTACTATCAAACTTCATTTCATGTAAAAGATTGTTAAAAAATAAAGCATCATTTTTTTTATTTAAAACATATTCTAAATGATATCCACTAGTAGATGGATCATTAATAGAACCACTGACTAAAAACGTTGCGCGAACAAAAGAAGCCATTTCAGATTGAGTAGATAAATACTCTTTTTTCATATCAATAAATTGATTATTTTTTAAAATATTTAAAGTTTGCAAAATATTTAAAACATTCTCTTTAATTTCTAAAATATAAATTTGTTTGGCTCGAAGTCTTTTTTGATTTCTTATAATAATATGTGGTGATAAATTAAATAAAATCTTAAAATCTTTAAATACTCTTCGGGCAACACTACCATTTTCAAAAGTTAAAATAATTTTTTCTAAAGTAATTGTCGCATCAAATCTCACAATTGCAGAAAGCTCACTAAGAATTTCAATTCTATTAATCTCTTCATTACAAATTTCATCTTTTAATTTTGTTGAGAAAGTCATAATATCACCAAGATAATTATAAAGAAGAACATCAAAAAAAGAAAGAGAAACTTTTTAAAAATTAAAAAAGAGATTAATTACCCATACATTTGATAACGGGAATTAAATCTCCATAAATATTGATTTGGGAAACCTGGTGGAACAATAACAGAGCTTTGAGGTATATATCCTTGATAGAAACCTTTAGAAACTCCAAAATGCAAATGAGCTCCAAAAGTACAACTATCATAACCTCCTAGTTGTGTTGAAGTAGAGCCACCACCAACATAACCTATAATAGTATCTTGTGTGACAATATCACCAACATTAACATTAAATCTTAATAAATGATAATAATATGTAGTATATTGAACACCATTAACGGTTACATCAATATAAAGCATATTTCCACCACACCAATAACGTTCAATTTTACCAGAAACTTTACCTGCTGCTGCAGCATAAACAGGAGTTCCTTCTGGATTTCCTCCAATATCTAATGCATTATGATAAGATCCCCATCTCATCGCAACTTCACTTGTAATAATACCAGAATTTAAAGGCTTTAACCATCCACTATTATCTCCAGCAATAATATTTCCATTTTGGTCTCTTTTAACACAATCAGTATGAATGTCTGCATTATCCCCCTTTTCAGGAGCATACAAAGCACAGTTCTTAGATTCAGCTTCTACACGATTTTTTAAATCTGCAACACGTTCATTAATACCAATTGCATACTTATCATAACTAGCTACATCATTAGTTCTAGCTTGAATAGTTCTTTTATAACTTTCTGCTTGAGCCTCTAATTTTTTTTGTTTTTGAATTAATTCTTCTCTCAATTGCTCATTTCTCTTTTTTTCTTTTTCTAGAGCTTCTACTTCTTCTTCTAATTTTTTTATCTCAGCATCTAGTTTATCCATAGATTCTTGAATATGATCTGTCACTTGTTCAATTGTAGCAATACGCATTATCATTTCTGTCATTGAAGAAGCACCACTGACATATTCCACATAAGCATTTTGCCCACGCATTTGTTGTAGATATAAAAGTAAACTTTGAACTTCAGCTTTCAATTCTTCTATTTTTTTATTAGATTCTTCTATCTTCTTATTAGATTCTTCTATCTTCTTATTAGATTCATCAATTTTTAATTCAACTTCTTGTTGTTCTTGCTCAGCAGCATGAATATCAGCTTCTGCTTGTTTTATAGCTGCTTGATTTCTCGCGATTTCATCTTTGGCTTCCTGCGTTTTTTTATCATTTTCTTGCTTTTCTTTTAATTTATTTTGATATTCTTGTTTTAACTCTCCAAGTGTTTGAGCATTTACAACTTGAATGTAGAAAAAGAAACAAAACACAAGTCCTAAAATATTTACATATTTTCTCATATTTTTAAATACTTCCTTACTGCACGATAAGAACCAAACATTCCTACCAAAGAACCAATAAGAACTAAAATACCTGATACAATAAGTACAAAAGGAAATGGAGATGCTAATGTAATGATTTTAGTAAACAAATAACCACCTGTTTGATTATATAAAACTGTATAACCATAGATACTCATAATGATTGGCACCAAACTACCAAGTATTCCAAGAATAAATCCTTCAAAAATAAATGGTAAACGAATAGATGAATTAGAAGCACCAACTAAACGCATAATCTCTATTTCTGTTTTACGAGAGAAAATAGTAAGTTTAATAGTATTACTTATTAAGAAAGCAGTTACTAAAACTAAAGCAATTACTATGCTTAATGTTCCAACACTAATTGCATCAAATACCCCAATAATATTTTCTACCATGCCTTCTCCATATTCTGCACTACTTACAAAAGAATATTTCCGAAGTTTTAAAGCAGTATCTTTCAAATCCTTAACATCTTTTACAGTAACGATTAACGAATCTAAAAGTGGATTAGTCTCTAAATACTCTAATGTAACTTTTAAAGTTTCACTATCCTTTTTCATTTCAGCCAACCATTCTTCTTTAGATTTAACTACAAAAGAATCAACATTGGCCATCGTTTTCAAATCATTTTGAATACTAATTTTATCATTTTCAGTTGTATCTTTTTTTAAATAAACAACTATTGTTAGTTCATGTTCCAATTTCGTTGTTACTTGCCTTACATTATAAGAAAGAAATAACGAAATAGCTACTAATATAAGTGTAATAGTAGTACACAAAATAGATGCCATTGATAAAGAGATATTTCGAAATACACTTTTAAAAGAATCACGAACATTTCTACTTAGAATTCTTATTGCTTTCATGTACCTTATAACTTCCTTTCTTCGTGTCACTTGCCAAAACTCCTTGCTCGATAACCAAAACACGTTTTTTCATTCGATTAACAAGCTCCTTATCATGAGTTGCCATAATAATAGTTGTTCCAAGTTCTTGATTAATCTTTTCCAAAATTTTCATAATTTCCTTAGAAGTTTCAGGATCCAAATTACCTGTTGGCTCATCACATATTAATAGTTTTGGATCATTAACTATAGCCCTAGCAATGGCAACACGTTGTTGTTCTCCACCAGATAACTCACTAGGCAAGCTTCTAGCTTTTTCTTTCAAACCAACAGCATCAATTGCTTTTAAAACTTTAGGTCGAATTTCACTACTTGGAAGTCCTAAAATTTCTAAAGCAAAAGCAACATTTTCATATACACTAAGCTTTGGCAAAAGTTTAAAATCTTGAAAAACAACTCCCAACTTCCTTCTCAACTTATATACTTTAGAATTTCTAAGTCTTGCAACATTAATTCCACCGACAATCACATCACCTTTTGTTGGCTTTTCTTCACGATACAACATTTTAATAAACGTTGACTTTCCAGAACCAGTAGTTCCTATTACAAAAACAAATTCACCTTTATCGATAGAAACACTTAAATCTGCAACTGCGGTAGTACCATTCTTGTAAATCTTATAGGCATGTTCTACCTTTATTAACTTCACTTACTTCCACCTCTTATCATAAACCACATTATATCATACTTTAAAATTTATATAAATGATAAATTTTAATTAACAAATATTACCAAAAGAAAAAAACCCTTTATTTAAAAACAAAAGCGTTTTTTAATCATTAGGAGTTAACACTATACGGAAGCTCCCCCATATACCACTGATACCTGTACTACACTCAAATGTAAATATACCTGATTCTGTACCATTAGCATAAGCTCCACCACGATAAAACCAAGGTGCTGTTGCAGACACAAAATAAGCTTCAGTATCATACCAAGAACTTATATATCTAGACAGATTATTTGCATAAATTACATTTTTAAATGGACCCATTTCACCTGTCCCATCTCCTACTTTTCTTCTTGAAAAGTCATATGGACTTGTTCCATATTGATATTTATCATAATATTTTTCATTTGGCCAAGCATATCCTGATGCAAGGCTTCCACCATTACCATATTCTCCAATAAAACCTGAATTTGAAGTAGCACTAACACCAGATAATGGCACTCCATTTTCGCTTGTCATAACTCCCATTACATATTCCCAAGCTCCACCTGCCATATCATATATTCCAGATATATTTTCTGTAGTTGATGCAAGATATCCAGTGGTAGTGTTGTATGGAAGTGTAATATTTGAAGTAGCACCATATTTATTACATTCTCTATTATCATTTGTATAACCACAAGTTGGAGCACTCACACTTGCATATCCAGTTATAAAATCACTATTATTATTGAATCTTAATTTTTTTTGTGAACCATACTTTGAATGTTGTAAATAAGCTACTGCTCCCCATTCCATATTTTTCATCATATGACTGTCTAAATTTCTTTCATAATAATAAGATGTATAAAAGGCATTCCCCACTTGAATATTTTTCCAACTTGTTACATTTGGTTTTATTTGTATTCCCACTGAATTAATACTATTGTCTGGAGCTGTATTACTCTTACTTGTTTCAAATTTGCCTACCCAAAAACCATTACTTTCAAACGATGTGAAGGCTGGATGGGTTAACCATTCGTTATTTTTATTTCCCTCACTTGGAATTACATCTTTACTTACAAACTCAACTTCAATCCTTTGAATCTGACTATTATCCATTTCTGTTAAACCATTATATAAACTATCATTAAATATCTTATATTTATATCTTGGAATCCACACAAAATAACTTTCGATATTACTTTCAGGTATCACTGAACCATCGGGATATGTCATATTTTCATCTTTTAATATGACTGCATTTGCCCATATTTTTTCTTCATAACTATACCATTTCTCTTTGATATTTGCTTTGGTTACTGTACCGTCATTTGCTATGGTTACGGGAATTAAGTTTTCTTTTAAAACTGGATCTGCTCCATTTAATGCTTCTTCTGTATAAGTATCTAACTCACTCACTGTTTGAACTACGATTTTACTTTCTAATGTTTTATCCATGGCTTCACTCACTGTTGGGGTATTTTCATCTAACCACAGTCTTAATGTAAATGTTTTACTTCCTTTTTTACTTAATACTCCCATTCCAAGTTCATATGCATTCGTCGTATTTGGTATTGTTTTTGTTACTACTTCATAATTAGATAATAGATTTGATTCAGACTCATTAAACTGTGCTTTTAAATAACTATGATTTAATAAAGTAGTTGTATCAAGTATTTCTAAATTAACTTGGTATAGTACTCTGATATCACACGTATTTGTTATTGTAAATGTATAAGAAGTAAGTTTCTTGCCTTCTTCATCACTTATTGGATATGCACTTTGAATATTAATTGGATTATTATCTGTATATTCCACATTAAAACACCCTGTTGTAATTACGTTACTTGTTTCTTGAGTTAGTGTCATACTCCATATGGCATACGACACTCCTGTTACAAACAGTATTGTTATAGTTAATAAAATTCCTAACTTATATTTTTTTTTAACATTTACTCTCATCTCTCTTAAAGTTATTACTATCCTTTAACAAAATAATAATACCATATTCAATTACGTTACACTAGTTGTATATAAATTAAAAAATAAAATCTATTTTTCAATTTTCTATTTAAAATGGTAAATTTTTTCTTTTCATTCCACCTTTTACCTCATAACAATCATTAATAATTAAAAAAGCAGAAGAATCAATTTGTAAAACAACTTCTTTAAACAAATAATAATCTTTATTTGGAACAACACACATTAGCAAATTATTTTTTTCTTTTGTAAATCCACCTTCGGTTTCTAAAATAGTAACTCCTGTATGTAATTCATTTAGTATAAAATTCTCAACATCTTTCCATTTTTTTGTATAAATAAAGAATAACTTAGAATCTGATATTCCTATAATAATTTTATCTACAATAGAAGTATAAAGAATTAAAATAATAATAGCATAAATTAAATTATTTACTCCAAAGACAATACCACCTAAAAGAATAATTAAAATCTGTGTAGTAAAAGCACTTTTTCCTTCTGGCATATGAAAGTATTTATGTAAAACTCTCATAACAATATCAGAGCCACCTGTATCAAATCCCACTTTATAAATAATTCCATTTGCAACACCGTATAATGTTCCAATTGCAAGAATTAATAAAATTACATTATCAAAATAAATATAAGATTGCAAAACTTCTGCTAAAGGTGCAGTCAAAGTTACAAAAAAAGGATATAAAATACTACCAACAATAGAAGCACTTGTTTGCTTTGCACCTAACAAAAAAAAGCTTACTATCATTAACACACCAGTACAAATATATAGAAACACATTTGGGTTCCATCCAAACAAACTTTGAAAAACAATAGATAGTCCTGTAGTGCCTCCTATTACTAAATGATTAGGAAGTAAAAACAAATTATAATTTAATGCTAATAAAAATACGCCAAAAATTAAACTTACAATTCTTGGAAAAAAATCTTTCTTTTGAATTAATGCTTGAATTTTATGAAAGTCCATATAATCCCTCTATTCCAAATAAATTATAACGAACTTCTAAATGAAATGCAACTATCATAGAATAATACTGAGGTGAATAATTTTTATGAACGGAAGTTTTTTTAACAATCCAACATTTCCTGGAACACAAGGAAATAAAAATGTAATGACCCCACCTGGAAACGTTAGTAGTGGATCATTATCGTTAGAACAAAGTTTAATTGAAAATATCTTAAGATTAAACAAAGGAAAACTTGTAAAAGTATATGCATCATATCCAGACTCTAATGAGTGGCGTGATAAAATTTATACAGGAGTCATTGAAGAATCTGGACGAGATCATTTGATATTATCAGATCCTGCCAGTGGAAATTGGTGGCTAATTCGTATGCTTTATGTAAATTATGTAGAATTTGACGAAAAAATTAATTACAATGTTGATTATTCAGACACATTTGACTAAAATCAAAAGTGTTTTTTTCTTATAAAAAATTTATATGTATATACTAATAAAAGATAATTTTTAATTTAAACTTGTTCAAAATCTCATTTTATATTAAAATAGAATTAAGAATAGAGGCGATAAAATGGAATTATGGGGTTTAATATTAATAGCTATAGCAATTATAGGATTATTTACAATAGTATATATTTCAATTTTTAATAAACTTCAATATGGAAAAACCAAAATTGAGCATGTTGAAGGATTAATTGATGAAGACTTACGTTCAAAATTTGACATAATTCTAAGAACAGACAATTTACTGAAAACACAAACAAAAACCAAAAAAGATTATTTAAAAGAATACACAAATTTAAAAAAAGAAAAAATTAGTAACTTCGATTTAGAAAGAAAACTAAAAGAAGGAGAAATGATAATTACAAATCTTTTTAATGATAATTCAGAATTAAATGAAAATGTTAGTATGATAGAGATTATGAATGATTTTAAAAACGTTAATGAAAAATTAATCGCTGGTATTTCTTATTACAATAAACAAACGAATATTTTAAATGCTTATATCAGAAAATTTCCAAATAATATAATTGCTAGTATTCATAAAATTAAAACAAAACCATTTTTTGATCGCAAAGATATGACTGATACCGATATTGAAGATTTCAAATTATAAAAAAAGTATGACACGGCACATACTTTTTTATTCTACTCTACTCCAATCAATAGGTTTAATCCCTTGACTCTCTAAAAAAGAATTACATCTTGAAAAACATCTACTTCCAAAAAATCCATTACGAGCAGAAAAAGGACTAGGATGTGGAGAAGTAATTACACAATGCCTAGGATTAGTAATATACTTTATTTTTTCTTTGGCAAAATTTCCCCATAGAATGAATACAACAGGTTCTTCTTTTTGATTGATAACTTTAATAATATAATCAGTAAGTCTTTCCCAACCCAAATTACGATGAGAAGCTGGCTTATCTTTCTCAACTGTTAAAACAGCATTTAAAAGAAGAACACCTTCACGAGCCCATCCAGTTAAATCACCTTCATTTCGTGGAGGAATACTTAAATCAGAATTCAATTCTTTATAAATATTCTGTAATGATGGAGGTACTTTAATTCCTTTTTGAACAGAAAAAGATAGGCCATGTGCTTCTCCTTCTCCATGATAAGGATCTTGTCCCATAATAACAACCTTAACATTCTCATATGGAGTTAACTTAAGTGCATTAAAGATATAATTTCTTGGAGGAAAAACAGTATGCATCAAATATTCATGATCAATCATTTTTAAAAATTTTTGAAATCCATCACTTTCCCAAATAACACTTAATTTATTATCCCAACTATTTCCAATTTTTATCATGTATTCACCTCATTTATATCAAAATTTTATCAAATTAAAAAACAAAAGTCTAGAAAGAAAAAAGTAAGATTTCTCTTACTTATGATAACTTTCATGATTTAAAATTTTAAAAGCACGATAAATCTGTTCCAAAAGCAACCCTCGAAAAACACCATGTGGAAATGTCATATTAGAAAAAGACAAAGCAAAATTACTTCTTTTTTTAATATCCTCATGTAATCCCAAAGAACTACCAATTACAAAAGTAATTACTGGATATTCTATAAAAATTTTGTCTATTTTTGAAGCAAAAGCTTCACTAGATAAACGCTCTCCTTCAATTTCTAAACTAATAACATAATCTCTAGGCATAATATACTTTAATAATAAATCACGTTCTTTTTCTAAGGAGAAAGAATCTTTAACTTCAATTATTTCAATTGCATGATATTTAGAAATTCTCATTTTATAATCAGCTATAAAATCTGTTAAATATTTTTCTTTTATTTTACCCACGCACAATATCTTTATCATTCACAACCTCAGTAATTTCATTTTGTTTTGCACAGCAGACATATGGCAAATTTAATCCATAGTCTAAAAAAGTTTCTGTCAACATAGTTAAAGCCTTTTCTTCTGTATTATTTGTATGAGACAAATGCATTAAAATAATTTTCTTAGTACATTTTCCAACAAGTTTAGTAAGATAAAAACTACTATCTTTATTAGATAAATGTCCAAGGGTCCCAAGAACCCTTTGCTTAAGCCACTTAGGATAAGGACCTTCCATTAACATTTCAATATCATGGTTACTTTCCATCAAATAATAATCAGCATTTTCCAAAACAGAAAAATATTTTCGGTTCAAATATCCTGTATCAGTCAAGTAAACAACTTTTTCATTATTTGTAGCAATTAGAAAATTTCTTGAATCACTTACATCATGACTTGTTTTAATAGTTGTTACATGAATCATATCAATATAAAAGTCTTCATCATAAATTACCACATTATCATAATCTTTTAAACATTCTAAATCATAAAATTGTTTTTCTGTAACATAAACTTTTGGATGATAACTTTTCAAAAAAACACGAAGTGCACTTACATGATCATCATGTGTATGACTAATTACAATAGCGTCTATCAAATTTGCATCTTCGCCTATTTCCTTTAAATGATCTTTAATATATTTAGCATTTTTACCAATATCAAATAAAACATTAATACCATTATGAGAAAAGAAAGTGGAATTTCCTTCTGATCCACTTGCTAAAACAACCACCCTCATCGGTACAGACTCCATGGACTATACCAAGTTCCACCGTGCATTGGATTTCCTCTTGATAAACCAAAATGAAGGTGAGCACCAGTAGAAGATCCACTACTTCCCATAGAGCCAATAACTTGACCACGAGTTACACGTGATCCAGAACTTACTGGAACATCATTTTTTAAGTGAGCATATAAAGTATAAAAATTATTTTCATGTTGAACAACTACATAGTTACCATATGTTCCACCACAAGAATTTCCATACCATCCGTAGTTAGCACACAATGTATTAACTTCAACAACTATACCATCACGAGCCGAATAAATAGGAGATCCAAAACCTGTACCAGATATATCTAAAGCATTATGAAATGATCCCCAACGCCACTCATAATTAGTTGTAATAACATATGGTGTTTTAGTTGGCCATCCCCAGTCTAAACCAGTTGAAATCATACCACCATTTCCACCACCACTAGGTCCACTTGGGACATATTTTGGTCCAACTGATGTAATTTCATCAATACTAGCGCGAATTGTTACACTACTAATCAAAGTAGTATCTTGAGTTCGCTCTCCATTCACAACACGCAACTCTTGAGTAACACGTTCTAATCCAGTAACACCAGCTTGAGTTACCTTACTTGAATTATAAGGTAAAGAATTATCTGTTACAGTAGTTTTTGTAAAAGCTTGTTCTACATCTTCTGTAATTCTAAGTTCTTGATATAAAGTAAGTACAGGATTAATCACACTATTATAAATCTCATCTCCTACGGCTAAAACAGTATTTTCAACACGAAAACGTGGATTAGCAATCAAAAGTTCACGAACATTTAATTTACTTGCATTCGCAATAGATGATAAAGTATCACCTTTTTTCACTGTATAACGTTCTGTAGGTTCTGTTGTTCCATAAAGTAAATATTGAGTTAAAGAAGAAGAATCAGTAAAAATCTTCTCTTTTGTAGAAATAAAAGCTTTTTTAATTGATACTTTTTCTCCAAATTCCATATGCTTTATAAGAGAACCAACATCTCTAATTTCTTCTTGAGTATTTGTAATATAAGCTTGATAATCGGCTTCATCTACAAAAGTTGTAACAAAATTATACTCTGCTTGTTTATAAATTTCATCATCTAAAACATAAATTTTAGTTACTTTTTCTTCTGTATTTTCACTAGCGGGCTTAGTAATAGTAATTTCATATCCTTCTACAGTAAAATCGCTTTTTTCTTTAATTTTTTGATATATGTTATTTGCAGAAGCTATCGTTTCATTATAAGTCACATATTCTTCTACATCAAAACCATTTGGAGGATATACTTGATTAATAGAATATTTATCTTTAATATCCTGTTGCTCTTCATTAATTAAATTTAAAAGTTCTTGTTTATCTTGAACTAATCCAACTCTTTCTCCATTTAAATAAACTTGATATACGCTCTTTGGCTCTAAACCTCTTGAATGAAAGCCACCAATCACAAAACAAATAACAAGTACCACACAAAGAATTCCAATTATAAATTTATCCCTTTTCATAAGTCACCTTCCTAAAAAGAATTTTCATCAATTGGTGTATAATTTTTAAAACAACTTTTATTTAACTCAAATAAAACTTGAATTAATCCTGTACTACCACGACGATGTTTAGCAATAATAATCTCAGCCGGAACAATAGTTAATTTATTATCAGCAGTTTTTGCTTCAAAATAATCTTGTCTATTTACAAATAAAACTAAGTCGGCATCTTGTTCGATAGATCCTGATTCACGCAAATCTGCAAGTTTTGGTTGATTAGATTCACGTCTTTCTGCATTACGTGATAACTGTGCTAAAGCAATAACTGGAACTTTAAGCTCCATTGCCATTGTTTTAAAAGCACGAGAAATTTCTGAAACCTCCACTTGTCTTGACTCAACTCGACCTCCAGTAGTAACAAGCTGCAAATAGTCTATAATAACTAACCCAAGTCCATTAGGTCCTGATGCTAATTTTCGGCATTTAGCTTTAATTTCTGGAGCAGTAATAGAAGCATTATCTTCGATAAAAATATTAGTATCTGCAAGCTCACTCATCGCTTCAGTATAACGCTTCCAATCATTATCATTGAGCATGCCAGTTTTTAACTTTTCACCTTCAATTTGACCAACTGCACTAATCATACGATTTACAAGTTGCTCTGCACTCATTTCCAAATTAAAAATAGCTATAGGCTTTCCAGTTTTCATCGCGGCATTTGTCGCGACATTTAAAGCAAATGCAGTTTTTCCCATACCTGGACGAGCCGCTAATATAATAAGTTCCCCTTCATGAAAACCACTTGTTTCTTTATC
>CAOJCV010000031.1 GCA_948432605.1 uncultured Mycoplasmatota bacterium
AGTAATCGAGATAGAAGGAATGGAATATTTAGATACTACAAATGTAACAAATATGAGTGATATGTTTTTTGGAATGAGCAGCTTAACCAATTTAGATGTAAGTAATTTTGATACTAAAAATGTAACAAATATGGCTAGCATGTTTAGTGGTGTAAGAGCTTTACTGGACATAGATTTAAAAAATTTTAATACATCTAATGTAACGAATATGGACAGTATGTTCCTTAGTATGAGTAATGTAACGAAGTTAGATCTAAGTAATTTTGATACCAGAAACGTAACAAACATGAGTCAGCTATTTGGTAATATGTATAAGTTAACAAGTTTAAATTTAAGTAGCTTTGATACATCAAACGTGATCAATATGCAGTCTATGTTTGCTGGACTGAGTAGCTTAACAAGTTTAGATTTAAGTAATTTTAATACCTCAAATGTAACAATTATGAGTACTATGTTTTATAACACTCCAAATTTAACAAATATAATATATGGAAATAATTTTATTAAAAATTCTGGTTTAAGTATTACAAATATGTATAGGGAATGCCCAGCGAATAAACCATTACATAATAGTTGGTCAGATGTTATTTGGGATTAATTTATATCATTAGAATTAGGGATAGCATTATTCCTAATTTTTTAGTATAATTTTTTAAAGAAGTAGGTGTAGTATGAAAAACTTTGTCACAAGTAAAAAAGATCCAAAAATTAAAGTTTCAAGTATTTTAACAGAGTATCTTTTACCTAATAAAGTATACCTAACGGTTTCAAAAGAAGATCAATTATTGATCAAAAATAAGAAAATAAATAAAGGAGCATCTTTGTATGAACACAAAAATAAAATTGTTTACAGTCCCATTTCTGGAAATATTACAAAAATAGTTAAAAGAATTGATTATAAAGGCGAAGAAAAAACATATTTAGAAATCTTAAATGATTTCAAAGAAGAAGATCTATATGTTGGGAGTGAAGGAACTACAACGATAATGGTACATGATGTAAAAAAACTATTAGAAAAAAATAAAATAATACAATCATTTCATTTAGAAAATAAAAAAATTCTTTTACTAAATACTATCGAAGATGAACCTTATGTTGCCAACAATTATTTTTTATTTAAAAATCACAAAGATGAAATTTTGCTTTTTTTAGATACACTTGCATCTATTTATCAAATTACAAACATTAAAATAGCAGTGAAAGAACAAGAAAGTGAAATCATTGAAATTTTAGAGCAAGTATTGGAGACATACCCGAATATAGAGTTACAAATTCTTCCAGACATATTTTTATTACAAAATGATTTCTTTTTAAAAAAATATCTAAAATTAAAAGAAGAAGCATATTTGTTTTACCCAGATGAAATCTTAGAATTATATTACGATATAGTAAAAATGCGAAAAAAAGATTTTATTTATATTACTTTAACAGGAGATGCCATCAAAAATCCTCAAGTAGTAAAAGTAAAAAAAGGAACAGAATTAAAAGAACTATTATCTTTAATAAAAATAGAAGAAGAATATGATATTATCGTAAATCATCTATTACATCACAAAAAAAGATCATTAGATAAAATTATTTTATCAGAAGAAATATCAGTTATTTATTTTATGAAAAAAGAAACAAAAGAAAGAAAACCTTGCATTCACTGTGGCAAATGTAATTTTATTTGTCCTATATCATGTAAACCATATCAAAGTGTGATTACAAATGGAAAATATAAAAATAAAGATTGCCTTTCCTGTGGACTATGTACATTTATATGTCCAAGTAATATCGATATGGAAAGTTATTTAAAGAAAGAGGAATAAAAAATGCATTATGAGGAAAATACTAAAAAAAGAGAAATCTTATTAATTTTTATGTTTTTAATAATGATCTGCTATGGAATTTACAAAAATGGTCTTACTTATTATTTTCTTGGAAAACTGTCTTTTATCGAAGCTTTAAAACCAGTTTTATTCCCACTTTTAGGAATCTTTATTTCTATTGCAATAAAAAGTATAAAAGAAAAGAAAATTGCTTTTTCGAGAAAAGACATATTACTCGGGATATTTTATGGACTTGTCATGCCAACAGAATTTCCAATAATAATTTATTGTCTATTTGTAACTGTTTTTACAATCTTAAAAGAATTATTAAAAATGAAATTTTTCATGATAAGTTGGTTAGCCCTTTATAAAGTAATAGAGATGATATTATCTTGCACTTTAAATATTGGATTAGAAAATAAAATAGAAGCAAGTACTCCATATTTATATGGAATATTAGACACTTTTTTTGGAAGAAATGTTGGAGCATTTGGAACAACGAATATATTTTTAATATTAATAATATATGGTATACTATGTACTAGTTTTTATTATAAAAAAGAATTACCAATCACAAGTATAGTAAGCTATTTAATATTATTTTTTGGTTATTTCTTTTTCTTTCAAAATAGATTAGAATTAAAAGATGCTTTAAATAGTACTTTTCTTTTTGTCGCAATAACAATATTACCTATAAACAAAACAACTCCGGGAGAAAAAAAAGAAGAAAATATATATGGGATTTCTTTTGGAATATTAAGTTTTATATTTATCCATGTTTGCCATATTATAGAAGGAGCATATCTAAGTTTACTTTTAATAAATATATTATGGAATCTTTATTTTCCTATTTGGAAAAAACAATGGACAAAAAAAGACAAAAATTACTCTTTACAAAAATAAGAAAAATAATTATAGTAAAAAAAGCTTAAAAGACATCCTCCTAAAAAGGAGAAAAAATGAAAAAAATATTCGTATGTCTAGCATTTTTACTATTTTTTTATGGCATGAATAAACCAAATGCGGCTTTAATGACACATCGTTTAGGAATGTATATGCTAGTCAATAACAAAAAAGAAGAAGTCATTTTCTATGAAGACTTAGAAACTCGAATGCCTGTCTTTCGACTATCTTATGAAAATGATGATAAAGTAGCAAGAAATTATCAAGAAGTTTCAGAAATATCAATTACGAAAGAAGAAGAGGCAAAAATAAAAATAATATTAGCAGCCTTAATAGAAGGGAAAAAATATATTGAAATGGATTGGCTTCATGTTGTAGGAGCACAAACACTAATATGGGAAGTCCTACAAAATCATTTTACAACTTCTTATTCATATTTATTTGAAACTCCCTTTTTAGATGAATATAGAGAGTTAGTAGCCAAAAAAGAAGAAGAATTATCTAAAAAAGAGATATTCGAATACAACACAACCATCACAGATCCGTTAAAAATAAACTTTTTACCTAATTTTTCACATCCATATGAAATCAAACCCGTAAATAACAATATTCAAATTACAAAAGAAAATAACGAATTTGTTTTACAAATTAAAGAAGAAGGTACCTACGAATTTCAAGTAGAATCTGATTATTTTGATGATCAAGTAAAATATTTTAGCAACGAAACAATTGAAGTAATAGAACTTGTAAAACCAAAAATTCCAAGTCCTATCATTAAAGTCAACGCGTTGAAAGAAGAGAATCCCCATGAAGTAATAATATTACCAACGAATGGAATAGAATTATTTATAGAGAAAAAACATTTTTTTAAAAATGATCTTGTTTCATTTACTTATAATTTAAAAAATGACTATGAACTAAAAGAAATAAAAATAAGAACGAAAGATGGAACAGAAATAAAAAGTGAGAATAATACATTTATAATGCCTGACGAAGATATTATTATAGAAACTATTACTAGTAAAAAAGAAATTAGTTATGAAATAAATACCAAATTAGCGTCTGGAATCTTTGCCAACATTCCAAAACAAGCGAAAGAAAAAGAAGTAATAACTCTAGATTATGAAATAAATAAAGAATATATTTTAGAAAATATTATCATAGTTACAGCAAGTGGCAAGAAAATTTCTATAACAAATAATAGCTTTCACATGCCAAATGAAGATCTTAAAATTGAATTTATAACAAGAAAAAAAGAAGTAAAATATTCAATTTTAACAAATAATATACCAGATATAAACTTAAAAGTAGAGCCATCAGCAAAAGAAAAAGAAGAAGTAAAATTCTCTTACCAAGACAAAGAAAAAATATGGAACATCAAAGTATTTACAATCAATAATGAAGAAATAGAAGTAAAAAACAATTCTTTTATTATGCCATCTTCTACTGTTTATTTTGAGGTAACAAAAATGCCTGAAATTCATGACATCATCATAATAGAAAATCCTTATGTAACATTTCAAATGCCTTCCTCTTCAAAAGAAGGTGAAAAAATCAAACTAAATTACAAAGTAAAAGAAGGCTATGAATTAGAAGAAATATTTCTTTTTACAAAAACAAAAAAAGAAATATTAGAAAAAGATCAATTTTTTGAAATGCCTAAGGAAGATATATTTGTGATGCCTATAACACGTCAAAAAAAATTAACATTTGAGATACCAAATACGAAAAAAAATCAAAACTTATTTCCCTTTCTTTTCCTTTTCGTTACATTAGGATTAAAGACAAAGTATATGCACAAAAAGTGTAAATAATGTGTAAAATTTGCAAAAAACTACAATTTTTTGCATTTTTTTTGAAATAAAAAAAGGAAAAATGACTAATACCTGTAATATATATTATTAAGGGAGGAATTTATTATGTCGAATTTATCTCAAGAAAAAATAATGGAGATAAGACAAAGTGCTGACATTGTGGAGATTATTTCCGAATACATTCCTCTAACCCAAAAAGGACGGAATTATTTTGGAGTTTGCCCGTTCCATCAAGACCATTCACCAAGTATGAGTGTTTCAAAAGAAAAGCAACTCTTCAAATGTTTTTCATGTGGAATAGCAGGAAATGTATTTAAATTTGTAAGCGAATTCGAAAATATCAATTATTATGAAGCAGTGAGCAAAGTAGCGAGTAAAATAGGAATCGTAGTAGACGTTGGTAAATCTACTAACACACAAGAAAAAAATAATTTAGAGTATGAAACTATGAACTTAGCAAACTTATATTTTAAAAATAATTTAAATACAAATTTTGGAACTGCTGCGAAAGAATATTTAATAAATAGAGGACTTACAGAAGAAACAATAAACGAATTTGATGTAGGACTAAGTTTAGAAAAAAATGACTTATTTACTTTTTTAAAAAAGAAAAAAATTAAAGAAAACTTGTTGGTATCTTTAGGGCTAATCAATCAAAATGGATTAGAATATCAAGATGTCTTTAAAAATAGAATTATCTTTCCAATTCATGACGCAACAGGGCATGTTGTTGGCTTTATAGGGCGTGTATACAAAGACAATATGGGACCTAAATATTTAAATAGCAAAGCAACCCAAATATTTAGAAAAGGAAATATTTTATTTAACTATCATCGAGCAAAAGAAGAAGTTCGTTTAAAAAAATATATCATAATAGTAGAAGGAAATATGGACGCCATTCGCTTATATTCAAGTGGTATAAAAAATGTGGTAGCACTACAAGGGACGAGTCTTACACCAGAACAGATAAAACTCATTCAAAAATTACGAGCTTCCGTCATCTTAATGCTTGATAATGATAATGCAGGAGAAAATGCAACACTACTAAATGGAAACCTTTTAGAGCAGGCAGGAATAAAAGTAGAAGTAGTTCGTTTAAGTGGCGAAAAAGATCCAGATGAATATATAGTAAAAAATGGTGTAGAGGCTATGGAAGATAATCTAAATCACCCTATATCTTTTCTAGAATTTAAACTTCAAACATTTAAAAAGAATAAAAATTTAAATGATTCGATAGAACTTGCAGATTATGTCAAAAACGTCTTAAATTCATTAGAAGGAAAAGATGCCATTACTATTGACATTACATTAAATAAATTAGCAAAAGATTATAACTTGTCATATGACATTTTAAAACAGGAATTAACCAAAGAATACGAAAAGGAAAAAGAAATACTTCCTGTCGCGTCTTTAGAAAAAGTTCCAAAGAAGAGAAAAACACGTTATGAAATAAGTGCCGAAAATATTTTATATTACATGATGAATGATAATAAATATATCCAAATATATAAAACCTCATTAGGCTTTTTTCCAGAATCATTATATCGAAGTGTTGCAAATGAAATATTATATTATTATGAAAGAAATAGAAAAATATATTTAGCAGACTTTTTAGATTATGCTGAAACATCTCCACTAAAAGAAGAAATATATAATATAATGAAAGGTATAAAAAATGAAGAATTAGAAGAAACTAGTATGAGGGATTATATATATATCGTCAAAGAAAATCGTTTTTTAACTCAAATGAAAGAATTAAAAAAAGAGCAAAAAGAAACGAATGATATATTAAAAAAAGAAGAAATTGGTCAAAAAATAGTTGAGTTAATGAAAAAAATTCAAGAAATGAAAATAGAAAGAAGTGTGTAAATATGACTAAATTTGAAATGAAAAAAAATGAATTAATTGAAACAGGAAAACAAGAAGGATACTTACTATTAAGTGAAGTAGCAGAAGTTGCAAAAGAATGCCGTGCAACAAAGGAAGAAATGTTAGAATTCCAAGATGCAATATTAGAACTAGGAATAGAATTACTAGAAGTAGCACCAAAGAAAAAAGTAAATTCTGTAAAAGTGAAAGAAATAAAATCTTTTGAAGAAAGAAAAGAAGAATTAATAGCTAAAGGAAAAGACTTAGGTCGGGTAACATTTGAAGAATTAGCTAGTGCACTAAAGGGCCTTGAAGTAGATAATGATTCACTTGATGATTTATATAATGCATTAATGGAAAATGACATTGAAATAGTTGGAGAAGAAGATGAAACCTCAGGTGAAAAAGGGGATGTTCCAATTATTTTAACAGATGCTGAAATCACAAAAGACATGAACATTAATGATCCAGTACGTATGTACTTAAAAGAAATTGGGCGTATTTCCCTTTTAAATGCCGAAGAAGAAATGAATCTATCAATTCGTGTCGCAGCAGGAGAAGAAGAAGCAAAAAATAAACTTGCTGAATCGAATCTTCGTTTAGTTGTTTCAATTGCCAAACGTTATGTTGGAAGAGGACTTTTATTCTTAGATTTAATTCAAGAAGGAAATATTGGCTTAATGAAAGCAGTCGACAAATTTGATTATGATAAAGGTTACAAATTTTCTACATATGCGACTTGGTGGATTCGTCAAGCCATCACACGTGCACTAGCTGACCAAGCAAGAACCATTCGTGTTCCAGTTCATATGGTGGAGACAATAAATAAAATGGCGAGAATTCAAAGACAACTAACTCTTGAATTAAATCGTGAGCCAAGTGAAGAAGAACTTGCTAAAAAAATGGGTATATCAGTAGAAAAAGTAAGAGATGTCATAAAAATAAGTCAAGATCCAGTTTCTTTAGAAACTCCTATCGGTGAAGAAGATGATTCTCATTTAGGAGACTTTGTAAGAGATATTAACACAATGACTCCAGAAGAATATGCTACAAATGAAATATTAAAAGAGGAAATTAAATCTGTTTTAGAAACACTGCAAGAAAGAGAACAAGAAGTTTTAGAATTACGCTTTGGCTTAATTGATGGAACAAGTCATACTCTAGAAGAAGTAGGAAAAAAATTTAATGTTACACGTGAACGTATTCGTCAAATAGAAGCAAAAGCCCTTCGTAAACTTCGTCATCCTTCACGTGCTAAAAAACTAAAGGATTTCTTAAATGATTAAAAGTAAAAGATTACAAAAAATATGTAATTATATTGAAAAAGAAAATAACATAATTGATATTGGTTGTGATCATGCCTATGTTTCTATAGAAATGAAAAAAAAAGGACTAAAAAAAGTTCTTGCGACAGATATTCATCCTAATGCTTTAGAAATTGCTCAGAAAAATATTTTAGAATCAAAACTTGAAATTGATACTCAATTAAGTGATGGACTAAAAGAAATAGATATGACAAATTATGACACGATTATTATATCTGGTATGGGCGAGTCTACTATAGAACACATATTAAAAGAAAAAGAAAAATTAAAAAACATCAAAAAGCTAATTATTCAATCTAATAATGAACTCCCAAAATTAAGAGAGTATATTGAAACAATTGGTTTTTTTATTGAGGATGAAACGATCGTTTTTGAAGCAAATCATTTTTACACAATAATGTTATGTAAAAAAGGAAATAAAAAATTAACTAAACAAGAATTAGAATTTGGAATTTATAAAAAAGAAAATTTAGAATATTATAAATATCAAAAAGAAAAATTCCGAAATCTTTCTCAAAAAGTTCCAAATTCCAAAAAAGAAACATTTTTAAAAAAAATTCAATCGTTAGACAATTATCTTAAAGAAAGAAAACAGGATTATTAGGAGTAGGAGTAGTTTGAACTACTTCTTTTTTTGATTCCACATTTGTAATTTGAGGTGTTAAAGAAGGTTTAGATTTAACTGGAGTAGAAGAATTTGGAGTAGCCATAATCTCTTTCGCAACTGTAAAAGCATTTTTGGCATTTTGAATAATAGGTTTTGCTTGCATATAAAGTGGAATAATTTGATTTGCGACATTAAGGGTTTTACTAATTCCTCCTATTACCTTTGGAAGAGTAAGTCCAGTCTTAACAACTTGAGATGGAAACATAAGCATACTCCTTTCTAAGATAGTGTATGCTAAATAAAAAAAAGAATGAAAAAAACTTGACAGGGGTGGGGATTTTTATGAAGTTAGAAAAATTTAAAGAAGAAAATAAAAAAAGAAATTTAATTATATATAGCATTCCTGTTACTTGTGATAAAATTATTTTTTTGGGAATTACAGTATTATATTTTTTCAAAAATTATTCTTCCATAAGAATTTCCAAATTTTATAAGTCTGAAAATTATGAAATTAATGATGGTTTATTTTGAGTTTATCTAAAGAAAAAATATATTTTGGTATAAACAAGTATTTGAAAATTTAAAAAAAAAATTATTACGAAAAATATCTTTGTTAAGGATGTGCCAAATTGTCACTTTATTTTTACATTAGTTACACTTATAATGAAACTAGAAATTCAAAACTTATGAAAACAAAAAATAAAATAATAATAGGACTTATAGTAGGAATATTTTTAACTCCAAATATTGCGAATGCAAAAACTGCATCTGTTGTTGGTTGCAATTATGGTTTAGGACAAATAAGTACACAAGGTATTGCTGAATATGTAACGGAAAAATTATCTAATATGGGATACCAATTATTCAATACATATACGCCTACGAGATATAAATTAGAAGGACAAACAGTCAGTGGCCAACACTTTATTCAATCTGATGTTGTATATTTAGAAGGTCATGCTGATTCCTCAACTATGACATTTTATAATTGTGGTGGAGAAAAAGTTGGCTTTAATAAAATGAATAACACAATTGATTTAGGCTCAAATGGATACTATATTGGCATTGGGACTCGCAATCTAAGTAATGTTAAACTAGCAATGCTAGAGGGATGCGAAACAGCAAGAGGAAGTAATAATATTTCAAGCCAATTCGTGGCTTATGGTGCTAAATCTTCGATTGGATGGAGTACAGAAATAAACACTTTTTCAGCAAAATCATGGCTTACAAGATTTTGGGATAAAATAAATTCAGGAGGAACCATTTCAGAGGCAAATGATTATGCAAATGCTGATTGGTATACATTTAGCTCTATTAAGAATATCGTTATTTATGGAAATAAAAATGTAAAATTAAATCCCATTTCTTACTCACGTAGTACTTTAGCAAACAACAATAGTTTAGTTATGAAAAATGAATATATTGTAAATAAAAAAATGGAAAATGATATTAATATTACGATTGAAAATACAATTAAAGAAAACGTAAATTCAAAGTTTAATTTAGCAGATTATAATAATGTTAAAGTTTCAGAAAGTAATGGAAAAACCATTTATGATTTTGGACTTGAAATTGATAATGTAAAAGTCGAAATTGGATATACAGTATTTGTAGAAAATGGTACAATAAGTAGAATTTATGATAATACAAAAGGACAAAGTGTTGATTCAATAAAAAAGAGTATTAATCAATTAAGAAAGAATGTTAATTTAGAACATAAAGAACATGTATATTATAATTATAAAACCGATAAAATAATGGAATATAAAGAAATAGTTGATATAGATGAAGCAGGAAATAAACAAATAAATATGGTTGCCAATGAAATTTAAAAAAACAAAAATATCTAAAAAAACAGCAAGTTTTTTGAGCATAGGACTTATAATAGTCGAATTTATAATACTTACAATTTTATTTCCGTGGTGGTGTTAAGTTGAAAAAAAAGGAGTACAATTTAAAATGGTATTTATTATTTCAAATATTATGTATGATTATAGTTGCATTAGCATATATATTTGTAATTCCATTAGTTAAAAATACATGTTATCGAGTTAATCCATGTGCATATTCATATAATTGCATCTGCCAAGAAAAAACATGTACTTGTGATTATGTAAATGAGAATAATGAAATAAAGAAAATAGAATGTTCATTTCCAAAATGATAGCATTCTTTTTTTATAAGTTTAATTTAAAATTTGTTTAAACTTAAATTTTATTCTACAGAAAATTTAAAAAGAGGTAATTTAAATGTATTTTTTTAAATTAAACAACGAATTTTTTAGCTTTGCAAGAAAGGGTAGATTAATAAACATTATGGTCAAGTAAGTGTTGTTTTAAATAAAGAAAGTTTGTCGTCTGGATTAGCTGCATACGTCGAACCCAAGCGATTATGGATAATATTTCCAGTTGCTTGTTTAAAATCAAATATAAAAATTGTCTCAGGAGTTGGGGAAAAAGACTCCCTATCGTGTTAAGTAATGAATAAATTTTTTCTATTGAGACTTTGTCTCTTTTTTCTTTTTTTTAAATATGATACAATTGTACTGGTGGTATCATGCAAAAGATAGAAGGCAATATAAGAAATATTATTTTTTCAAGTGAATCAGGTTTTTTTGTTGGGACATTTAAAGTAAAAAAAACGGAAAATAAAGAATTAGAAGAAATATTACATAAAACAATTACAGTAACAGGTTTAATTATCGATATCAATATGGATGATACATTTATACTGGAAGGATCTTACGTTAAACATGATCGCTATGGATTCCAATTTCAATTTCAAACTTATGAAAAAAAAATACCAGAAGGAAAGGATGCAGTAATAGAATTTTTATCAAGCTCATTAATAAAAGGATGTGGCTTAAAAACGGCTGAGCAAATTGTTGAAACATTAGGAGAAGATGCTTTAAAATTAATTAAAGAAAAACAAGAAAACTTATTTCTAGTACCAGGAATGACTCCAAAAAAAGCAAATAACATTTATTTAAGTGTATTATCATATTCTAAAATAGATGACATGCTTCTTGAATTAAAAAATAAAGGATTTTCTATATCGGAATCTACAAAACTTGTAAAGCATTATCAAGATAAAACATTAATATTTTTAGAAGAAAATATATATTCTTTTAAAGAATTTATTCCTTTTTCAAAATTAGATAAAATTTTTTTGGAAAATCATGATAACTATGATACAGTAAGAATATTAGAATGTTTAAAAGAAGTAATGGAAAGATTAAGTCAAACAAATGGTGATGTTTATTATTTAAAAGAAGAATTAGAAAGTGGCTTAAAAAAAGAATTCAATATCTTATTATCCATTGAGGATTTAGAAGTAGCCTTAGAAAAATTAAAAAAGAAAGAATTTATAATAATAGAAGATGAGAAAATATATTTAACTAAATATTATGAAATGGAAAAAGGAATAGCACATATATTAAAACGAATGACTAGCTATCCTAAAAAAAATATTTCTAAATTAGAAGAAAAATTAGAATATTTGGAATCAATACTTCAAGTAAAATATAACAAGGATCAAAAAGAAGCGATCAAAAAAGCTTTAGAAAACCATGTATCTATAATATCTGGAGGTCCAGGAACAGGAAAAACAACAATAGTAAATGCAATTACTAAAATTTTTATAGAAATTTATAAAATGTCTCCGATTGATACTTTAGCAAATATTGCTTTAATAGCACCAACAGGACGAGCAGCGAAAAAATTAGCAATGAGTACAAATCTTCCTGCAATGACAATTCATAGATATTTAAAATGGAATAAAGACACAAATGATTTTGTGGTAAATGAAACAAATAAAAATCGCCAAAAATTAATCATAGTAGATGAAACTAGTATGATTGATACCTTGTTATTTTCAGCCCTTTTAAAAGGAATCGAAGAAACAGCTCAAATAGTTTTAGTAGGAGATACATTTCAACTTCCAAGTGTTGGGCCAGGATTGATACTAAATGATTTAGTAGATTCCAAATTATTTTGCTATACATCACTAGAAACCATCTATCGACAAAGTGACAACTCCTACATTCCAATACTCGCAAAAGAAATAAAAGATCATAACATAAGTGAAAATTTCCTAGAAAAAAAAGATGATTATAATTTTTTGACATGTGAAAGTAAACAATTAAAAGAAATGCTGACAAAAGTTGTTCAAAGAAGTTTAGAAAAGGGATTAAAAGTGGATGAAGTCCAAATACTTGCTCCTATGTATAAAGGAGAAAATGGAATTGATAATTTAAATGTTTTATTACAAGAATTATTTAATCCTAAAAAAAATCAAAAAGAAATCACATACTTTGATATAACATATCGTGAAGGAGATAAAGTATTGCAACTTATGAATAATCCAGACTGTAATGTTTATAATGGAGATATTGGCTACATCAAATCTATTACGGAAATAAAAAAACCAAAAAAACATACAGAAATATTAATTGATTTTGATGGAAATCAAGTAATTTATGAATCAAGTGATTTATCAGCAATTAAACATGCATATGCAATAACAATTCATAAAAGCCAAGGAAGTGAATTTTCTCATGTAATACTACCTATTTCTAAAAACTATTATAAAATGTTATATAATAAACTTATTTATACTGGTGTTTCAAGGGCTAAAAAAAGTTTAATTTTAATTGGAGAAACACAATCATTTCTAATGTCAATCCATAATGATTATTCAACTAACCGAAAAACAACTCTTTTAAAAAGATTACTTACATATTTTTATGAATAAATAAAAAAAGAAAAGCCATAATAATATTGAGGTGAGAAGTATGAAAAATATGTTAGTGGGCATGGGTCTTGGTATGGCTTCAGGTGTAGGACTAGCAGCTTATTGTCTAACAAATCCAAATACAAAAAAGAATGCAAATAAAATGCTTAATAAAGCTATGGATAATGCAAATATGGCTTTAGATGACATGAAACATAAAATGAAATAATAAATGAAAGTAAGAGTAAAAGCTCTTGCTTTTTAATTTGACTTTTAGGGGGGGGGGTATGATAAGATAAAGAGGAAAATAGAAAAAGATAAAATTGCAAAATAGGACAATATGTTCTATAATTTTCTTAGAATAAGAAAGAATAAATATTTCATAATAGTAGTAGGAGAGTAAGTATGGCAAAACAAAAAAGAAAATGATAATTGGTATTTTGTTAATTGTAGCAATACTATTAGTAACAGGAGTATCATATGCCATATGGAGTATGACACTAACTCAGGAAAGTACAAATGTTGTAAATACAGCATGCTTTAAAATAAATTTTATAGAAGAAAATGAAATTACATTACAAAATACTTATCCAATAAGTGATGAAGAAGCAAAGGAATTAACTCCTTATACGTTTACAATAGAAAATATATGTAATACAAATGCAACATATCAAATTAACTTAGAAGAATTGGAGTCTGATTTAAAGAAATTAAGTCAAGAATATATCAAAGTATCTTTAAATGATGCAAAAGGAAAAATATTAAATACTTATGAAACAGTAGAAAAGACATTGAATTCTATCTTATCTAAAAAGCTAACAACAGGAGTGTTAAAGAAAGGCGTAAAACGTTTGAATTAAGACTATGAAGGATTATCAGATGGAAAGTATGAAGTGAGTGTTAGAGCAGAGACTCAAGATGA
>CAOJCV010000032.1 GCA_948432605.1 uncultured Mycoplasmatota bacterium
ATATAATGAATGTGATGATCAATTTGCACTTGCGTATATGCTGAAAAGTCAAGATATATTTAATATTGAAGCCATAACTGTTGCGCCATATTCTCATAAAGAAAGAAATGAAACAGTTATAAGTTGTCCAAATATTAAAGAGGATACTTCCTATGAACTAACTGTTAAAAATAACAAAATAACAATGGTAAATTATATAGATGTTGATAAAGTTTATAATGATTTATTTAAAAAGTTAGGAGAAATAAATGAAATTAGATAATATAGATTTAAATAATATTAAAGTTGCTGTTTTTGATTTTGATGAAACATTAGCAATTCATAAAGATAAAGATTTTACAAAACATCGTAGCGAAAGCGAAGAAAACTTTACAAATTGGTATTACAACGCATACAAAAATCCAAACAATTTTTATGATGAAATAGAACCTTGTGCAAAATCAAAAATATTGTATGATTTTATTACAAATTTGAGAAATAAGGAAATTAAAATGTATTGTTTATCTGGAATGAAATTTTCGTTTCATTTAAAAGCAAAACAAACATTTATAGATAAATATTATGGTAATGATATAGAAGTTATATCAACTTCAGAGCAAGAATTAAAACTAAAAGGTATAAGAATAATTGCTAAACTTAATAATTGTAAATTAGATGAAATATTATTTATAGATGATAATTCAGATGTTATTACACTGTTAGAAAAAAATGGAATAAAAGCACTACATGTAGACAATATCAGTTAGTAGGTGAATATATGAAATTAACAAGTAAAGAAGCAAAAGACCTTTTAGATAAAGAAGGACTTAATGCAAAAGATGATAGATGGATTAAACATTGTATTAATGTTGGAGATAGTGCTGGAAAAATTGCAAAAGCACTAGTTGAAAAAGGCATTGATGTTGATATTGATAAAACAATAACTCTTGGATATCTTCACGATATTGGTAAATATAATGGTGAGTCTCATGGTCATGTTATGAGGGGTTATGAATTTCTTAAAGAAAAAGGATACGATGAAGACTATTGTAATATATGTTTAACTCATTCATATTTGAATAATGATATTATTTGTACAGCAGGTGGAGTTCCTGATCTTAATGCTAATCCATTTTTGACTGATTTTATAAAAAATCACGAATATTCTATTGAAGAAAAAATTATAAATTTATGTGATTTAATGTGCCCTCAAGGAACAAAAGTTTTTTCTATAGATAAGAGATTAATTGATATTATGATTCGTAGAGGTGCTTATTCCAATACACAATATCATATTAAAGAAACATATAAGTTAAAAGAATATTTTGATAGTTTATTAGGGTATAATCTTTATGATTTATTTCCAGAAATTAAGGAAAATTTATAATTTTGATATTGTTTAAAATCAAATGGTGCGTTATAATTTATTTATCAAATACGAATGAACTTGATTATACAAAAGTGCAAAACCCCATCAGTAAACGCACCAGATTGATAGCAAACTCGAACTTTTTATTCGAGTTTTAATATACTTAAATTTCTAGGTAACATTCAAAAATTTTTTTAAAAAAGATATTTTTCTCTTTCAAATTTAGAATATTAATAATATAATTAAGCTCAGACATATAAGAACCTTCTTTCGTGTTTGTTTTAGCACTTACATTGTATCAAGGTTTTCCCTATATATCTTTTTATTATGAAAAAGTGCATATAACGTTTTCCGTTACACACACTAAGAATTATATAATCAAATAATAGAAAAGCATGATTAAAATAGAAGTAATTAAAGGAGGCTTTACAATGTTTGAATTGGAAGAAATAGAACAAGCAGATATAGGAACGACTGAAAAAGAGATATTGAAGAAACTTTCTAGTATGTATATGAAAAAATTCTCAAATTTTAATAATAAACTTTTTTTAGAAAACATAGCAAGCTTTAAATTTGAAATAAATCCTGATGCTGAATTAATAGGGCATATTTACCAAAAGAAAATAAAATTATTTTGAGAGAATATGATGAGGAATGTTTAGTTCATGAGGTACTTCATTTTTGTAGTACAAATAGAAAAAATATTGTTAATTAAATCTATGATGAAAATGGAAATATAGATTTTAATTCTGGGATAGAAGAGGCATCAATATTACATAATAGCGATAAAATTTTTTCATATGGTGGTAAAGCATTAAATGAAGGAATCACTGAATATTTAACAAATAAAGTATATGGTAATTTTTCTGCATAAGTATTTAATGTAATGATAGCTAGTTTAATAGATAATTTTTTAGTTGATGGCAAGTTGATAAATGCATATTTTGAAGCAGATTCAGATAAGTTGTTTGATATGATAGAAAATTTTTGCGAAAATAGTGATAAATTTATTGAATTATGTAACTTGTTAGATGAATATAATGGTACACAATCTCAAGAAACAAAAAATACTGCTAAGTATATAATATCAATTCAAAATTTATTTTTAGATTTATATGAGCAAAAGATAGAATTTAATAAAGAAAAAAAACAATTAGATAAAATCGAAAAAGAGATTATCAAAATAGAAAATGTTTTAATTACTTCAATGAATTTAATAGGTGATTTAAATGAATATAAATGTCATGTAGCAAATTTAATAGAAAAAGAAGAACTACAAAATTTTACTAAACGTATTGAAATGTTAAAACAAAAAATATTACAATCGGATGTAGTAACAAAAGTAAAAGAAGAAGAACAAGAAAATCAATTATTAGATGAAATGCATCAAAATGGAATAGTTGAAAGTACAAATAATTTTTTTGAAGATTGGAAAAATCAAAGAAGAATTTATAATAAGCAAGAATTAATTGAATTATTAAATATATCAACGAATTACGAATATCTTGCAGATAAAAAATTGTTAGAAGATCCTGAAGTTTCAAAAATTTTATGGATAAATAAAGAGAAGAACATAAAAAAACGTAATAATATTGAACCAATGAGCAATAAAGTAGAATTTATGAAATTATTACAAATAGATGTTTCATATTTTGAAAATGGTTCTGAAGCATTAAAAAATGATGATGATATAATTCAATTAGTATTAAGTATTAAGTATTAATCAAAATTTACTTATATTTGTGGGACAAGAAAAACAAGATAAATATATGAAAATTTTATATCCTGATAATGAGGATATTGAAGAGAAAAGTGTTTATAAAAGATGAATAACAATATAGATAAAAAAATAAACAAGATTATGGTTTTGAAAATAAAGGAATAATTTTCAGACATATTTTAAAAACTAAAGTGTTTGATAAATTATTAAAACAAAAAGGTGAATTGCTATATAAGAAGAAGTTCCACCAGGTACAATTTGTTAAATCACAATAAAAAATGAGTATATAATTATCTCAATAAATACAAATTTTATGGTGAATAAGTTGTGAATAGTCAAAGTAATAATGAATATATTATATATATTGATTAATTTGACGATCAAAAAATAATTCATTTTATTTTAAAAATTCGAGTTTTAAAGCATACTAATTTATGATAAAATATTCATAAAAATAAAATTGATTTATGTTAATTTAATAAAAAACATATTTGTTAATTGACATACTCAATTTTTAAAATTGTAGGGAATTTTATGTGGGGAGCATTAATAGGAGATTTAGCTGGATCTATCTATGAATTTAAGCAAATAAAGAAAATATCTCAAATTTGTTTAGATACGCTTATTCAAAATGATAGTTTTTTAGTGATGATACAATTTTAACAGTTGCAATTTTAGATGCCATCTTAAATGATAAAAATTATGAATACTATTTAAAAAAATACGCCTATGATTATAAAGATTATTTACCTAATTTTAAACCATATTTTAATAGTACATTTTCACCAGGCTTTACTAAGTGGGCAAGCAGTAACGAACCAGGAAAAAGTATTGGAAATGGTACAATGATGAGAATCTCACCTATTGGCTATTTATTTAATTCAGAAAATGAAGTAATAAAAAATGCTAGAGAGGCTACTATACCTTCACATAATTCAAAAGAATCCATTCAATGCTCATCAACTATTGCTCAATATTTATCTAGCAAGAAAAGGATATAAAAAAGAAGAAATAATTAAAAAATAAAACTAAACGATACATATAATTATATACCTTTTGAAAAATTTAATAGCACATGCTATCACACTATAAATAACAGTTTGTATGCACTTTTCACTTCTGATAGTTTTGAAGAAGCAGTTATTAAAGTAATAAGTTTTGAAGGAGATACTGATACTAATGCTTGTATTGTAGGATCAATGGCTGAAGCATTATATGGTATTAACAATAATTTAATCGAACAAGTAAAGCAAAAAATTCCAAAAAACTTTGAACAAAAAATTGAAGAAGGATATTCTAGAATACAAAAATTAAAATAAATGAATAATAGTAAAAATGTTCTTTTAATTCCAAAAAACAGATGGACCGATACTTGAACATTTTAATTTATGTTGAAATATTAGCTTTTCAAAAAACATAGTGAAAAACTATGAAAATACAGTACATACTTTACAAAATATGGTCACTTATCAAGTTAAATTATGGTACAATTAATTTAGTGTTGAAAATGAATTGAAAAAATAGAATCAAAATAACTTGGCAAACAAAATTAATCATAAATACAATTTCAAGTTAAGAATTTATAGAACAGAACTTACTGTAGAAACTGAAATAAAAATATAGCAATAGGATTAATGCAATCAAAATAAATAATTTATTTTCAACCAAAACTGTGTAAATAAAAACATGAATAAGGAAAGAAAGGAATATTTAATTATGAAAAAATTAAATCAAAAAGAATTAAAAGAAATAAAAAATATGATAAGCGATTATAATGAAGCATTAAAAAATGGAAATGAAACAGAAACTTTAGAAGACTTTATTAACAAAATTGCTAATAAAACGGGTATCGAGCCAAAAGAAACAAAAATAGAAGAAAATAAATCACCAGATAATCTTAATAAATTATTACAAGAAATAGAAGAAAAGCTAAAAAATATGTAAAAAAAATAGTCATAAGACTATTTTTTTTACATATTTTGTCGAACGATTTTTTTTCATAAAAAAAGGAAATATCGCCATTACTTCGGAATATATAGGTAGGAGATGACATATTTATGAAAAAAATATTACTTGCATTTTTTATTATTTTTATAGGAATTACGAATGCAAAAGCGAGTGAAACATTTACAAGGACTTTTATAGGATACTACCATTACGTAGATGAAAATGGCTCTTGGGGAGATTTTGAACTTTTTAAAAGAAATAGCGATCAAAGACTAGCTTACTGTATTGAACCTGGAATACCATTTAACGGAAATAGTTCACATGAAGAATTTAATTTGGAAGAAAAAGACATTACAAAAATCTTTAATATATCAGAGGATCTATTAGAAGAAATCAGTTTATGGATTCATTTTGGTTATGGTTATAATAATCACAAAGAAACATCTTGGTATGTTGCTACTCAATATAAAATTTGGGAATTGTTAGGAAGAAAAGCATCTTTTACAAGTGAAAATGAGCCATCAAATCCATGGAAATATCAAATTGAAGTTCCAGAAGAAATTAAAAATCATATAAGAGAAATAGAAAAATTAATTTCTAAACACAAAGAAAAACCTTCTATAACAAATAAAAATATAGAAATTCCGTTAGGAAAAACAAATATAATTCAAGATAACATTTTAAACGAATATTACTTAAAAAATAATAATAGCAATGTAATATTAGAAAATGATATACTTACAATTCATACACCAAAAGAAATAGTACAGGAAGAAATTACCCTAGAACGGCAAAAAGACTATTGGCCATATTATCAACTATTATATTTTAATCAAAAAGAACAAAATTTATTAACTATTGGAAATAGCAAAAAAGAATCTGTAAAATTTTCATATCATACAATTTCAGGTAAAATTAAAATATTAAAATTAGATCATGATACAAAAAAATGTTTAAAAAACATGGATAATGCTGTATATGGACTTTATACAAGTGATGGTAAACTACTAGAAGAATTAATAATTAATAATTGTGAAGCAACAAAAGAAAATTTATCAATTGGATCATATTACGTTAAAGAAATAAGAGCTCCAGAAGGATATGAGTTAGATGCTAAAAAGTACGAGTTTGAAATAAATGAAAAGAACATAAAAGAACAAAAAACTATTACAGTCTACGAAAAGAAAAAATTAATTCCATTAGAAGTTATCAAATATTTTACATCAGAAAGCGGAAACAAATTAGAAGAAAATGCTGTGTTTGAAATCATAGATTTAAAAAATAATAAAAAAATAGCTTCATTAACAACAGATAAAAAAGGAACAGCTCACACAATGCTACCATATGGTACTTACAAAATTATTCAGATAAAAGGAAAAGAAAATTACAAATTTACAGAGAATGAACAATTTATTATAGAAAATAATAAACCAATTCAATTTACTTTTATAAATGAGGCATATAAGAAAAAAATAAAAGTTATAAAGTTTGAAAAAGATTCAAAAAAGAAAATCAAATTAGAAAACATTAAATTTAAAATTTTTGATAAAATAAATAAAAAATACATATGTGAAACAAAAGATTGTACATATAGTACCAACAAAGATGGAGAGTTTGTAACAAAAGAATTATTTCCATCTATCTATCAATTAGAAGAAGTAAAAAGTGAATTTAATACATTACTTTGGAACCCTGAAAAAATTGATTTTGAAATTATCAAAAACAGTCCAGACATAATAGAGATTCCCTTTTATAACGAAAAAAAATTAGGAGAATTATTAATCACAAAAACAAATGAAGAAAATAATCCTCTAAATAATGTCGAATTTGAAATATACGCTAAAGAAAACATTTATGATGTGGATAACACACTTATTTATAAACAATTCGAAAAAATTACAACACTAAAAACAAGCGAAGATGGTTTAGCCAAAATTACTTTACCTTTGGGTATATATATGGTAAAAGAAATAAAAACAAACGAAAATTATATATTAAATGAAAATCCAATAGAAGTAAAAATTGAAAATAATAGCAGTCAAAAAATTCAAATAAACAATGTAAATATTAAAAATTTTAAAATTCCTAAAACTAAAAAAGAAAAAAAATCAATAATACCACTTTTAATAATTGGAGGTGTAATTTTGTATGACAAAAAAAATAAGCACAATTTTAATTATTTTAGTAGCCTTACTTCTAATTAATGATTTTCAGAAAATAAAATATATAACTAAAGAAAAAGAACAACAAATAGAACTATTTCTCCAAAATGAACAAACAGAAGAAAAAAAAGAGGATTCACTTTTATGGGGAATTTTAGAAATTCCTAAAATAAACTTAAAACAAGGCTTTTATAATTATGAAGATAAGCATAATTCAGTAGAATATGGTTTACAAACAATAAATAAAGACTGCATTCCTTTTGAAAAATGTTCTTTTATTATAGCAAGTCATTCTGGATCAAGTAACATTTCTTATTTTAAAAATTTAGAAAAATTATCATTAGATGATAGAGCATTTTTATATTACAATCAAAATAAAAAAGAATATATATTAAAAAAGATTTTACATGTTGAAAAAAACGGAACAATTACATTACAAATTCCAACAGAAACAGAGCTAATTTTAACTACATGTAATAAAGAAAAAAACAATATCCAAGATATTTATATTTTTAAAGAAAAAAAGTAGATTGCTCTACTAATCTATTGAAATAATTTCATAACTCATATTTCCAAGTCCAAGACGACTGGCTTCTTCAACTGTTAAAATGGCATGCTTTTCTTCCATACGAGAAATAAGTGAAGACGCCCCTTCCTCTGAAGAATTAATAATTGCATCATAAGAACACTTATCTAAAGCAACTGGATCTAAACTTGCAAATATGCCTATATCTTTCATTTCTGGAGCTTTTGGATTCGAATTACAATCACAATCCACAGAAATATTATTTAAAATATTGATATATATCATATTATCTGTTCCAAAATAATCAACAACACTCTTACAAGCTTCTGCCATACTTTCTAAAAAACCATCCTGATCGTCTGTATGCTGCCACATAACATCAGGATCTTTCGTAACCCCAACAGAGTGAATCCATGCTTTTCCATTACGTGAAGCAACTCCAATACTCATATTTTTAAGAGCTCCTCCAAATCCTCCCATCGCGTGTCCTTTAAAATGAGACAACATTAATATAGAATCATAATGAGTTAAATGACTTCCCACGTAATTCACACCATTTAAATGTTTGCCACCTTCAAAATGAAGCTCCAACTCCCCTTCTTCATCCATAATATCACAAGGAGCAATTGCTTTAAATCCATGATCTTCAATAGCTTTCCAATGACTTACAGAATCAAATCTCTTTCCATGATATGCAGTATTACATTCTACAATTGTACCATTTAATTCAGTAACTAATCCCTCTATAAGCTGAGGATTTAAAAAGTTATGACCACCAGGTTCACCTGTTGAAATTTTAACAGCAACATTCCCATTTAACTTTCTTCCTAAAGTCTCATAAATTTTAATAAGGCTTTCTTTACTAATATTTCTTGTAAAAAATACTTTTGACTTCATATTATTTAACCTCCATTTTAATTTTATCATGAAATGTACTATATAATCAAAAAAAGATAAGCTTTTACTTATCTCTTAAAATAGCATGAAATTCATTAACTACACTATCAATAATATTATGAAATAAATTCATGACTTCATCATCAGTTAAAGTTCGCGTTGATTCTTGAAAAGTTAAATGAAAAGCAATAGATTTAGAATTATTTGCAACATTTTCGCCCTCATATACATCAAATACAGAAATTTCAGTAAGTAATCTTCCACCTTTTTTACGAATCACTTCCATAATATCTCCAGCCTGAATACTCTTATCTACAATAAATGCCATATCCTTTTCAATACTTGGATACTTTAAAGCTTCTTTAAATTTAATAGGTTTCACAGTTTTCATTAATTTTTGTAATGACAATTCAGCTACATATACTTCATCTTTTAAAGTACTTGGATGAATTCTTCCTAATACACCAATTTCTTCACGATCTAACATAATAACAGCAGACACTCCAGGATGCATATTTGGAATTTCTTTTTTAACAAAAGAATAACGATTTTGAAGACCTAAAGAGCAAAATAAATCTTCCATAATTCCTTTAACAAGATAAAAATCAGCTTTTATTGAATTGTGATTCCAAGTATTTGTAATATAATTTCCTTTTAATAGCATAGATACTTTCGATTCTTCTTGATAATTTTTATCATAAGTTTTACTAATCTCATATAAAAAAATATTTTCAACTTTACGAGCTTTATTATAAAAATAAACTTGTAATAAGGAAGGAATCAAAGTTGTACGCAATATTGATTTATCTATACTCATTGGATTTGGTAATACTACATGCTCTTTATTTTCATATGAAAACATTTGTGACATTTCTGGTGAAACTAAAGAATACGTTTTTGTCTCATTAAGTCCTAAAGCTCTTAAACGTTTTGAAAGAAACTTTCGATATTTAACGTCTCCAATATATTCACCACGTCTAATAGGAATATGTGGCATAGTAGAAATTAAATTATGGTAACCATAAAGACGTCCAATTTCTTCTGCTATATCATTAACATTTGCATCAATATCAAGACGTCTAGATGGAATTATTACTGTGAAAACTTCTCCGTTTAATTTATAAGGAAAATCTAAACGATCAAGTTCTATTTCCATATCTTTTGTATCTATCACAATACCTAGTAATTGATTGACATCGCTAGCTTTAAAAACAACTTGTTTTGAAGTATCCTCAAAATCTTTATAAGTAACAGTATCTTTTAAAATAGTAGCATTTGCATATTTTTGAAGTAAATGACAAGCACGATCAATAGCTTTTAAAGTATATTCTGAACACAAGCCTTTTCCATAACGAATAGATGCTTCACTACGTAAATTAAGACGTGCTGCAGTATTTCGTATGCTAACAGAATCAAAAATAGCAGATTCAATTAAAATTTTAGTAGTAGATTCATCTACTTCAGTGTTAATGCCACCCATTACTCCTGCTATCGCAATAGGATTCTCTCCATCTGTAATTACAATATCAGAAGAAGTAAGTATTCTATCTTTTCCATCTAAAGTAGTAATTGTTTCTTGTTCCTTTGCATCTCGGACTAAAATATGATTTCCAAGCTTATTCTTATCAAAAAAATGAAGAGGTTGACCAAATTCAAGCATTACATAATTTGAAATATCTACAACATTATTAATCGGACGCATTCCAGCTTCTAGTAATCTTTTTTGTATAAATTTTGGAGATTCATGGATTTCAACATTTTGAACCATTCTAGATAAATAAAATGGACATTTTTTAGTTTCCACTTCTAATGAAAAATGATTTGAAATAGATTCTTCAATTACAGAAAAATTAGTTTCTGGTAAAGCGACTTTTTTATTTAAAATAGCCGCGATTTCGTAAGCAAATCCAATATGATAATAACAGTCATTATTACGATGTTTATGAATATCAAGTTCATATAAAGTACTATCACAACCTAAATACTTCATAGCATCAGTACCTACCATAGCATCAAGTGGTAACTCATGAATTCCTTTATTATAATTTTCCTCTGTTTTTTCTTCTAATCCTAACTCAAATAAAGCACAAATCATACCATTAGATTCAATTCCACGAATCTTACTCTTTTTAATTGCAAAATTACCAGGTAATATTGCACCAGGTAAAGCAACAATAACCTTAATTCCTGCACGAACATTACTTGCACCACAAACAATTTGAGTTGTTTCATTTTCACTAATTTCTACAGTACAAACATGTAAATGATCACTATCAGGGTGATTTTCACAAGCTAATACTTTTCCAATAATTAAATGATCTATGT
This sequence comes from uncultured Mycoplasmatota bacterium, assembly GCA_948432605.1. Taxonomy (GTDB): domain Bacteria; phylum Bacillota_I; class Bacilli_A; order RF39; family UBA660; genus Ventrenecus. The sequence continues at coordinate 10,926 of CAOJCV010000032.1, forward strand.
GATTACTAATAACTTTCTCAACATTTATACCAGCCTTAGTAATTTTTACAGCCAATTCTTTTAAATCTTCATTAGAAATATCAATATAATCTGCCACCCATTCTAAACTAATCATTGTCTTTCTCCTTTCTATCAAATGATTTTAATTCTCTTAAATCTGTCATATAAAAAACTCTACAATCATTTATACCATACTTAAGCATTGCCAAACGTTCTGCACCAAAACCAAATGCAAATCCACTCCACACATTTGGATCATACCCACAGTTTTTCAAAACATTAGGATGTACCATCCCTGCACCTGCTACTGTAATCCATCCAGTTTGTTTACAAATAGAACACCCTTTTCCTCCACAGTTAAAACAACTAATATCAAGTTCTACAGAAGGCTCTGTAAACTGATAATAACTAGGACGAAGTCTAGTTTCTGTAGAAGAGCCAAACAAATGCTTTGCAACTACATCAAAAGTTCCTTTTAAATCAGTCAAGCGAATGTTCTTATCAACCAACAACCCTTCAATTTGCATAAATTGATGAGAATGAGTTGCATCATCATCATCACGTCTCCAAGTCTTCCCTGGACATATCATTCGAATAGGTTTCTCTCCTTTAGAAAGCAACATAGTTCGTACTTGAACTGGAGAAGTTTGACTTCGTAACAAAATTTCCTCATCTTGAATATAAAAAGTATCTTGAGCATCTCTTGCAGGATGACCTTTTGGTATATTTAAAAGTTCAAAATTATACTTATCTTCTTCTATTTCAGGACCATCTACAACATCATACCCCATACTTAAAAACAATTCTTCAATATCTTCAATTAATTTTTCCAAAATATTAGGAGCTCCCATCATAACTTTTGTAGAAGGTAAACTAATATCAATTGTTTCATTTCTAAGTAATTCATTTAACTTTTCAAGTTCAAATTCATTTCTTTTTATATCATAAAAAGAAAGAAATTTATTTTTTAAATCATTTACCTTTTGGCCAAATTCTTTTTTTTTCTCATTTGAAACATTTTTAATTTGACTACTTAACTCACTAATAAGCCCTTTTTTACTCATATACTTTATTTTCAAATCATTTAATTGTTCTAATGTAGTAATATTTTTTTGATCTTCTAATAAAGCAATTTCCAATTCATTAATATTATCCATAACTATTTCCTCCTAAAAATAAAAAAACTATAAATATAAGGACGCTTAAACCGTGGTACCACCTTATTTTATAGTTTAACTATACACTCTATGTCGTAACGTGACAAACGCCTAAAGTTTTGCTCTAAGGCTCCATAAGTGAATTCATAACCCATCATTCATTGTTTACACCAACCACAATGTCTCTATAAAATCAAAAGTTATTACTACTCTTATTTCAATCGCTTTACAAAAAATATTGTAGCAAAGTTTAAAGATCTTTTCAAGCATTACTTAACCAAACTTTTTGAATATAAAAGTTTGTATCACAATTATGCAAAAAGACATAATAACTAGAATTAGTAACCGAACTTAAATCTAAAGTAAACGTTGTATAATTTTGATAATCAGTTAACTTATTTGAAGAATATGAAATTATATAACTATCTTTCAAAACGTTAGTAGGAATACCATTACTAGCATTTGTAGAAGTTCTAACTCCAAATCTTGAAACGTAGTAGCTTCCAATATGAGTACCATAAGCTTTTGAAGTTTGTGCAATAATTTTCAAATATTTATAATTATTAGAAATAGCAGAAGAAAAAGTTACTGTTTTATTATATAATCCAGAAAAATAAATATGAGAAGAAGTAAAGTTTGCTAAAACACTAGAATTACCTGATAAATTAGTATATGAATAACTAGTACTTCCAGAATTATAAACTACTAAATCAGAAGCTATAGTTGCCGTTGTAGAAGCAGTACTAGAGTTACCTACATTATCTGTTATTCTTATATATACAGTGTGACTTCCAACAGAAACATTATTAAATGTATAAGTAGTATTACCACTATACCATGAACCACTATCTAGTTTGTATTCTCTTTTTGAAATTCCACTTTGTGAATCACTTGAACCATTGTCTTTTACAACAATTGAAGCTTTGTTCGCAGTAGCACTAATTTTTGCAGACGGATTAGTTTTATCAATTTTAGTGATATTAATCGCTCCATTTGTATAAATATTTCCTAAGGCATCTCTTACTTTAATTATAATATTACTTGTATTTCCTGAATATGTTTTCGTGTTTCCACTTTGCCAACTCGCTCCATTATC
>CAOJCV010000033.1 GCA_948432605.1 uncultured Mycoplasmatota bacterium
CTTTTGTCTCAAACAAAGCAAATGATTGATAAAAAAAGACGCTTATAATTAATAAGATACAACAAATTGAAAATAGTATTACACTTTTCTTTTTCTTATTTTTTTCTTTAAACTTTTCTAACTTCATAAAAAAACACCCTAGCTTCCTAGGATATTTTAACACAAATTACTCCCCCCCTGTCAAGAAAAAACTTCTTTTAACAGAGAGGTGTTTTTTTCTTTCTCATATTTTTTAGCTTCTTCCAAAGCCTTTTCTTGAATTTTTTTAATTTCCTTTCTATCTAACTTTTGAAACTCTTTTATTTTTTTCACAAGTGTTGCCTCATCTCGAAAAGTAAATGAATTTTCTTTATCTTTTAAATATTCTCTTGGACCATACAAATTACAACCTATCACAAAAGTTTTACACGCCATAGCTTCCAAGCCAACAAGTCCTAAAGATTCACTTTTTCTTTTAGTGGGATACAAAAATAGATCAAAAGCATTATAATAATTCACTAAATCTTTCTGATAAACAAATTCTTTTTGAATAATAACATCTTGCAATTTATATTGACGAACCAAAATATCAAATTCTGATTGTTCAGATCCAGACCCAATTACAAGAACTTTTATATTTTTTAAAAGCTTTTCTTTATTTAATTTATTTAAAGCATTTAATAAAGTATCCCAACCCTTGTCTTTTTCAATACGGCTAACAAAACCATAATACCTTATACTTTCTTGTAATCCAAGTTCTTTTTTACATTCTTGTTTTTCTTTTGGAAAAAATAAATCTAAATCTACTCCTCCTGAAGGATAAACAAAAATTTTTTCTTCCAAGATAGAATACTCTTTTATTAACACATCTTTAAAATAAATGGAAGGTGCAACAATTTTATCTCCATATTTTAAACATTTTTTACTTCTCTCTACATTTTTTTCTTCAAAGCGATAATCTGGAACAATATCATTTCCGTGAGTATTAAGAACAAGAACAGTTTTTCTACTGGTCATTTTTCCTAAAAGTACACAAAAAGTAGAAAGAGAAACAAAGTGAACATAAATATAATCATAAGAATGAAAAATTGATAAATAAATTCCTTTCAAATACATGATAGAATAACCGCCAAGTTTTCCAACAAAAGAAGTTTGTTTTTTCTTAACTACCAAATCAATGTCAAAAGACAAATCTTCTAATATTTCTTTTGTATTTTTAACAAAAGATCCATAATGCTTAAAACGCTTAGAAGGATACATATTTGAAACCAATAAAATCTTTTTCTTTTTTTCTTCCTCCTTTAAAGCTAACATAGAAATTAAAATTATAGTAAAGCCATTTACAAAAACATTGCCAAGGAAAAAAGAAGAAACAAGTACAAAGCAAAAACCAATTTTTTTCAAGGAACTCATTCGAACTATCCACAAAGTATAAGCTGCAAAAAGAAGATAACTAGAAAAGCCAACAATTCCAATATGATAAAATATATCAGCCAAATCAATTTTAATCTTTCTAACACCAATTTCAGAAATAGTTCCTATTCCAAAAAGTTTTTCCTCAATATTAGAACCATTAAACTTTTCTTTATTTTCCTCTAAAATACTTAGTCTATCATCAAAGAGAACGGTTTTCAAAGCAGAATTTTGATAAGTTTTCAAAAAAGGAATACCTAAATATATCACTACTCCAAAGCTTAAAAGAAGTAAAGGAATAAAAATTATTTTTTCACTATGAAACTTTTTGCGAATCTGAAATAAGAATAACAAAGTACAAAACAAAATAACAAGTGCTAAAGGAAATGACTCCCATAAAAATATTAATAAGAAAATTAGAAAAAAGCCTAAAGTTATAGCTATGAAATTATGATGATTTACTAAAGTAGAAAAAATCATTGGAAGAAAAGCTATAAATTGAACTGTAATCGAATTCTTAAACGAGAAAAATGATTCTGACATATTTGTGCTACTAAAAATGGGTAAGAAAAAGAGAAAAAGTAAAAGATAAAATATTTTTGCCATAAAAGCATTAGCGTCTTTCAATGGATTATAATAAAAATATAAAAAAGAAATTGGAAATAGAAAAATCTGAATTAGCAATGAACTTTCTGAAATAGTAAGAAGATTTTGACAATATAAATAAAAATGTTGAATTAGTAAATAAAATAAAACGCTACCAATCAAAAGACGGCTTTTCTTTTGAAAACATAATGAAACAATCATAAAAAGAAATGAGAAAACAAAAAAGCCATAACAAATATAATTTAATAATTCACTTGGCCAAAGAAACAAAATCAATTCCAAAAAAACAAGCAAAACAATACTACTTTTTAAAATTCGTTCTTTTAACACTCCATAATTTCTTTTTTTCTTTTCTTTATTATTAAAAACAAAAAGTTTACTAAAAATATAATTCGCGACAATCACAATCCCTTGACTAACTAACTTTATAAACTTATCATTGATAGCAAAAATAGTTACACCAAGAAACATAATCCCCATATCCATTAAAAGAGTAATAACTCTAGATGATACAAAAGAAGTAAATTCCTTTAATTTATTTTTATTTTGACTTTTAAAAACAAACACACGATTTGTAATATATGCAAAAATGACAGAAATAACCCAGCTTATAATATTAGCAATTTGCAAAGAAAGAGCGTTATTAGGATTTAATACAGTAGAAGTTAAACCATAATAAGTAATCAAACTAACAACCGTAGTAAGAATTCCAACTATAAAGTAACGTATTACTTCTAAAATCTTTTCTTTATTTTTTCTCATGTTTCTTTCCTCCTCTTTTTGGAAATAAAATTTCAGTTTTCAAAGCAAGAAATAAAAATACAATCATAAGAGCAAAATATAAAGTTAAAGCATATTTCACAGCATTCATCGTATATAAAATGGAAGCAAGAGAAAAACCAATATTAATAAGATAAATAACAGCTAAAGACTGTTTAGTAGAAAACTTCATTTTTAAAAGTTGATGATGTAAATGATCTTTATCAGGAGTTGTAAATGGATTTTTCTTCTGTAAACTTCGTCTAATAATAGAAAAGAAAACATCGATAATAGGAGTAGCTAAAATTAAAAGTGGAATAATAAGAGATGTAAATGTTGCTAATTTGTAACCATATAAAGCTGTCGTTGCAACCATAAGTCCCACAAAATTACTTCCAGAATTTCCAATATATATTTTAGCTGGAGGAAAATTATAAACTAAAAAACCCAGCAAAGCTCCCACCATCAAAATAGCTATCGTAACATCAATTTGTCCACTCATATTTAAAAGAATAGACAAAGCTAAAACAGTAAGAAAATAAATAATTGAAATTCCACTAGATAGACCATCCATTCCATCTGATAAATCGATTGCATTAATAATAATTAGCATAAATAAAATAGTGACCAAATAATTAAAAGGTGTTGGAAATACCAAATTAGCTCCTAAAATTGTAAAATTATCAATAGTAATATGCCCATGAAAAACGATTGTAAGAATAGCAATAATTTGTCCAATAAGTTGATATTTTGCACTGATAGGCTTAATATCATCTATGAGTCCAATTAACAAAATAATAAAACTAGCGATAAAAATAGAAAGCATCTCAGGTGTTCCATTTCCAAAAATCAAATATCCAAATAAGAAAGAAAGAAAAACTCCAAGTCCCCCTATTGTTGGCATAGGAACTTTGTTTAACCTTCTAAAATTAGGCTTATCCACAGCCCCTATATGAAATGCAACTTTTTTAAAAACAGGAACAAAACAAACACTTAAACAAAAAGTTGTAAAAATCATTAATAAGATATTTTCAATAGTTAAATCTAAAATCATATGATACACTTCCTTGTACTCTTATTATACATTAAATATGATTTTAAAAACAACAGAATATTCAAATTATATAATAAAAAATAGCAAAAAATCCTTAATTCAAAATTTGAAAAGCATCATTTAATGAAAGAAAAGAAAGAATTAAAAAAATGATATAACAAAAAATGAAAATAATTGAAAACCAAAAAAGAATATTTACAAGATAATTTTTCGGATATTTAACAAAAGCATAAATCATTACAATTAAAAATCCAAAGAAGAAAAAAGCTGAATAAAGCATGAAAGAAGGACAAAAAAGCATTAGAAAAAGTCCGCCAATCATTAAACTTACAGAAAAAGAAAGCAAAACTTTGAGTGAATTACAAAATTCAAAAAAACATTTCAAATTACTTTTCATCTTTATGTTTCTCATTTTCAAAATTTCTCCATAACACATAAACATCCAAAGTTTGAGACTTTAATTTTCTTTTTTCCAAATATTCGTCAAAAGTTGAAACAACCCGTGCTGGATTTCCCATTACTACACTATTCTCAGGAACATCTTTAGTCACAACACTTCCTGCTCCAATTAATACATTTGGACCAATTTTAACATTTCCTAAAATAGTAGTATTACAACCAATAAAAACATTATCCATCACTTCTATACAGCTTTGTTCATAAGAAAAATCTCCTTTTCCTAAATTATTTAAACCTAAATGAAACACATCATGAGTTACAAATGTAACATTACTAGTTACAACAATATTATTATGAAATTTAATTAATTTAGGATCTGAAGGAATAATTCGTGGCTGAAAAAATACATTATCTCCCATTTCTTGAAATATTTGATGTTTCTTTAAATAACGATTTCTAGAACTGCTATTAAGCATGCAAGCAATTCTTAATCTTTTTAACTGATTCTTTGTCCAAGCTTTCACATTGACCTCCTTCTATTCCAAATAAACACGCTAAGTAAGTTGCTGTCATCGGGCTAATTAAAACATGACCTGTAAATAACGATATAATAGCCAGTAAAACAAATGTAAATTTAAACACTCCCTTTACTTTGACCATTTTTAAAATCTGAATAAAAACTAACAAATATATGATAAAACCTATTATACCAACACTGTAAAAAATGTCAAATAAATCAATTTCAATATCTTTTAAAGATAAGATTGTACTACGTCCAAGCCCCCAAATTTTTTCCATACTATCAGAATTTTTATAATGAATATGAATATTTTTTAAAAAATCCAAACGATTACTATAAATAATATTATCAATATTTTCAAAAGTGAATAACTCTCTAACACTATCAACTTCATAAAACTCTAAAGAAGTTTTTATATTTTTAAATAAACTACTTTCTGGAAACCAAAGTATAACTAAACTTATCACAAAGAAAAAAATAGGAAGAAAAATGAAAAAATATTTCTTAATTTTAGCAAAAACAAATTTTCGATATAAATATAGAAAATAACACAATATAATAATAACACTCAAATACATTGTTTTAGTTCCTAACAAAAGTAACATGAAAAGAGTCAAAACACTAGTTAACAAAGTTAATTTATAATCTTTTTTTAGAGTTAAATAAGAAAAAACAGTAGGTAACAATAATACAAAAATATTAGATAATTCATTTCCAACATAAAAATAAGATAAATAGAGATTTTTATTGGGATATACTTCACTTATATTATGTCCTAAATTAAAAGGATATGGAAGTAAATATAAAATGAGAAACTCATAATACAAAAGAACAATCGTTTTTTTCTCTATCATTTTATTATTACTAAAGTAAAGTATTAAAATAGGTAAATAATAAATTTTTATCAAATGAACTATTTCAGTTTTTAAAACTTGCACATCCTTAAAACAATAATATCCTAAATCTAAAAAAGCATAAAGAAAAAGTATAAAAAATAAAAAGTATATTGTTTTATTCTTACAATACTTTAAAAGAAAATAAATAGCATAAATAAGAAAAATCCCCTTCACAACAAGTCCAATGCTAAAAATAGATTCCCAAGTAGCAATAGAAGTCAAAAAATCTAGTAATGGGGAAAATATCAATAAATAATTTAAATAACGTTTTTTCATCCTACATCTCTTTCTAATCATTTCTAAAATAATCGTATCATTTTTTTTCGCTTATTTCTACTTTTAATAAAAAAATTTAAAATAATATCAAAAAATTGTTTAATAATAATTAATATAATTTTTTGCATTAATAATAATAAAGTAAATTAAAGACATGAATAATTAAAACAAATATTATCAGAACATAAAGACTCCTCCATTGTTTAGATATACCATCTAATGAAAGATTTGTTCAACCTTAAAATCGATTTAGAAAATAAAACAATAAATGAAATTATAGAAGAATTAAATAATCAAAAACAATATTTTTTAAAATATTACTTAGAGCTAGAAAATAAACAAAAATTATAAAAGCCACGTAGTAAACGTGGTTTTTATATGAAACAAAACAAAAAAATAACTTAAAAAATTATTTTTTCTTTTTTTTCTTTTCATCTTCAAAAATATCATACATAGTTTCTTCCTGTTTTTCTAACTCTATTTGTTTCTTTTTTAAATCATTTTTATTTAAAGAAATCGTCTTTTCATATTCTTCAATAATAGAAGCAGCATCACTAACTTGTTTTAATGCATCTTCTTTTGTTTTCATTTTTTTCGATTTCTTTTCATCGTTTTCTTTAGAATTATTTCGTTTTTCATTTATTTCTTGCTTTACTTCTTGTTGCTCTTTACGCATTTTCTTAAGTTGTTTTTTAGATTTTTTATCAGATTTTTGTTCCACGACTGGTTCTCTTTTTTCTTCCATTTCCAATTTTTCTATTTTAACCTCATTCTCTTCTTTTCCTTTATTTTTACGCTTTCTTGGCTTTTTAAATAATAAAATTAATATTAGAAAGAAAGAAACACCTAAAGCAATACAAAAATATAAAATAACATCCTTATATTTTTGAAACTCTTGTTCATAAAAGTATCTTAAAGAATCATTATATATTACAAAAGTTCCTTCTTCTTTATCGTATTGATAAAAATGAATTTTTCCATTCGCTGTATTCATTGCTTTCACTAAAATAATTGATTCATCAACATTAGATACTAATGCTTCATAAGAAGCTGATTGAATTGTAATATTTTTTTTCGTAAAACCATCTTTAGTATCATTTCCAATTTTTTCAATGTACAAAACTAAATCACTAGCTTTATTCTCATTATAAAGTTCATAAGTATTACTATCTTGATTATATATTAGAAAATGTGTTGTTCCTTTTGTATCTTTTGCTCCTATCAATGTAAACTTAGAAATTTCTGAAGTAAATGCAGGAATATCAAAATCTTTTATTTTAACAGTAGTAGACTCATAAGTAGCTGGTTTTTTTAAAGTTTTACCATTTTTCATAATTGTATATTTACTATTTCCAATTTCTATTTCAATTGGATTTTCATCTTCAACTTGAACAGTTACTTTATATACTCGCCCTACTCCTGTTTCACTAGTAACATTTATTTCAAAGCTATTGACACCTTCGTTAACTTCAAATTCTCCAGTACCAGTTAAACTTGCATACCCGGATTCCTTCTCAGCTTCTAACACTATTTTATTTACTGTAGAAGGAACAATAACAGAATATTCCAAAGTATCTTTATTAAAATTAGGAGTCAACTTATAATCCTTAATACTTAACGATTTCAAATAATTATTCGTATCTTTTTCACGAGGTTTTTGAACAACCACTGTTTTTGAAGTATTAATATTAGTTTTAACAATCTCACTACCAGAAGCAGAACTAATATTTCCTTCTACTACAAATCCAACTGTTCCTTCAGATGTTGTTCGACAAGTAACAGACGCAATAGTTTTTGAAACATTATTACCAGTACCTGAGTCCCCCACGCCTGAATCCCCTAAAGTACACCCTGAAGTTGCTCCAATACCATGTCCTGTTAAAGACCATGCAGCTGCGTTATTGACATAAATATAAAAAGTTACATTAGATCCTGTCGTGACGTAATTTGAACTGGCACTTACAGAAACATTTCCAGCTGCATTTGTAATTTTTGAATAGAAAAAGAAACAAAGCACCACAAACAAAACCTTATTTAATTTTTTCATAATACCTCCATTTATTCTTAAGCTTGATTAATCTTATTTTTTCCAAGAAGATGTTGTCTAAGTCGTAATAAATCTGCAGAATCAATTTTTCCACTTGTTGTATAAACATGAGCAGCTTCTAAATAAGCACCTGTTAAATTAACTTTCCCAAGAAGTTGTTGACGCATACGAAGTAAATCTGCAGAGTCAATCTCTCCATCTCCTGTTAAATCTCCATAAACAACAATAGTAAATTCTTCACCAGATTTAAATTTAATTTTAGAACCTGTCGCAACTTTTTCAGAATCACCTAAAGAGCCCCCATTGCTCTTATTAAAAGTAAAAGCACTAGAGTCAGTTTTAGATTTTAAAGTTCCAACAGTAGTCCCTACAACAATATTAGTTAAAAAAGATCCCTTTTTATTTAACGACATATTTGCCAAATAAGAACTTACAGGAGTTGTTTCAGTTGAAGGGGGTGTACTAGGTTTATCTTCTGAAGGAACACTAGGTTTATTATCATCAGGTTTACTTTGGTTGCCACCTCCACCTACAGGTATAGAAGGGTCTCCTCCTACATTTCCAACAAAAACACCATCACTATTTCTAGTTCCACCAAGTGCCGCGAACACTACACCAGCTTTAGCTGGATTTTCTTCAGAAGAATATGCACCTATATTATAAAAATTATAAAACCCAACATAAGTAATTCCTTTATATTCAATTTGTTGACCACTAGAAGCAATTCCTTTTTGAGTTCCCATTTCTTGTCTTGATAAAGATGCTAAATAAACAGGATTAACATTGTAAGCTCTTCCCGCTTCCATAAACATACTTGAATAAGTCAAGTTATCAACATTATCCTTTCCATCCATGAATGTTCCTTTTAAAACAGATTTTACTGTCTCTTCTTTATAAACTTCATTAAAAGATAAATCTTCAAACATTAACACACTATTATCTTCTAAAAAATTTCTAGGATCTAAATAATAAGCAACTGTTTCATTTGTCGCAATATACCAATTTCCTTCTGTATTAATATTAGAAGGATCCACACACTTTGGACAACTAGACTGTTGAATAGACCCAACTAATTTTTGCTTTGCGACTGTAGCATTAAAATCAAGATTCGTTTGCATTGCTGAAAAAGTCCAATTTGGATAAACTTCATGTAAAGCTCTTAACCACTTTTTATAAGATTCAGGAAACTTTTGATTATCTAATTCTTTTTCAAAAGCTTTATCTTTAACTTGATCTAAACCACCTTTTTCCTCACCATATACAGGATGTGGATTCGTAGCAGGCATATTGTTAAAAATAGGAAGTGTAAAATGAAGTGGCAAAGATAAAAGACCATTGGCTTTATAGCTTTCATAAGTTTTTTTTGCCTCACTAAAAGGAGCTGCTAAATTTGCCATATATTGATGAGTATTCTGACTATATTTTCCATTTGGATTTACATTAAACTTTTTTAAATAACTTGTATTTTGTCCAGCAGCAATATAATCACTTGATATAAAATCGGCTCCACCGAAAATAGCTTTTTTAGGACTTGTCCAAGGACGATTGTAAGAATATTGTTCTGTTTCACTAGTTAAAGTAACAAAATCACCACAGACATATCCATTTTTTCCATTATAAGAAACTTGATACCATCCTTTAGTGCAGCCAGATCCCTTTTTTAAATCCATACTAATTAAAGTAACTACATTCCCGACATTTAATAAATCAAGAACTTGAGAATCTGTATTAGGAGCACTACGAAGCCTTACACCACTGCCAGTAATACGTCCATTTGTCGCAGCATTTACAGAAATAAAATAACAAACAATAGATAAAAAAAGAATATAAAAAACCATAATATAACAAGTAACTTTTTTTAAATTTTCCATGGACTTCTCTCCTTTTATTCGACAATATTATACCAAATTTTTACCTTTATTTAAAGAGCCCAAATATTTCTTATGTAAATAAACTATCAAATATTGAGAATTTTATAAATTTGTTATATAATTTATAATAGAATAAAAAGTTTTAGCAAGAAAGGGTTGTGCTATGAAAGTATTATTTGAAAATTTAAAGAAGTCCCATTGGGCAATGAAATTATTTTATATTCTAACAGTAATTGGTTATTTTACAGCTTATGGATTTTTTGTAAAAAGTCTATTAAACTTAGAAGGAATAGAAACAACAATTCGTATTATATTAATAATAGTGTTCTTATTGTATGGTTTACTCTACTTAATATTTGGAGCAAAAAAAATGATTCAAAGAAAAAAAGTTACTTTTATTATTCTAACTATTTTCTCAATTATTTTTATAGTTCTACTAGGATTTGTATCATTTAGTATAAATAAAATATATAATAAAATTGAAAACTTTACGACTAAAGAAACAAGTACATACACCACAGTTATATTAGCTAAAAAAGAAACAGAATTTACAAATAATAGCACAATCGGTATTATTACAGATGAAACAGACAGAACAGGCTACATATTACCAATGGAATGGATAAAAAAAGAAGATATTAAAAATGAATTAGAATATTTTGAATCCCCATTAGAATTATTAAACGCTCTTTATGAAGGAACTGTAGATGCTATTTTTATAACAAAAGATTATCCTGTTATTTATAGTAATGATGAAAAATATCAAAATATTGTTAATGAAACAAAAATCATTAAAGAATATTCTAAAGAAATGAAAACTGAAGAAAGTGAACTATTAGCTACCACAAAAAGCTTAACTGAACCATTCACAATTTTAGTGTTAGGAGTAGATTCTGAATCTACAACAGGATTAGACGCAAATGCTGCATTTAACGGCGATACACTAATGCTTATAACATTTAATCCAAAGACTTTAGTAGCAACTATGCTTAGTATTCCAAGAGATATGTATGTTCCAATTATAAGTGCTAATGGATCTTCAAAATGGTATGGAAAAATTAATTCCTCTGCAGCATTAGGCACTTTAAGCACCATCAATACAATTGAAAATATCACAAACATTGATATAGATTATTTTGTAAAAGTTAACTTTAGAGGAGTTATTGATTTAGTAAATATATTAGGCGGAATTGATGTAGATGTAGAAGCACCAAATTATGATTATTATATTTCAATCTATGGAGAAGGAAGACTTTGTGAAAGTGATGCAAATAGAGATACAACAAATCTAGTTTGTATGGATTCAGGAATGCAACACTTAAATGGAGAACAAGCATTAGCTTATGCCAGAAATAGATATGGCTATTGGGAAGGCGACATTGCAAGAAATCGTCATCAACAACAAATTATCGAAGCAATTGTAAAAAAATTAGTCAGAACTTCAAGCTTAAGCGAATTTGAAAAATTAATGGATACAATTAGCAATAACATTGCAACAAATATGAAAACATCACAAATTTTATCATTTTATCAAGCAATTAAAGGAATGCTTTTAAATGCATTAAGTGGAGAAGATTTTATTACAATTCAAAAAACACAACTAACATATTATAACTTAGATGTAAATGGGCTTTCATGCTTAGGATATTATCAAGGAAGCATGGATGCTATCACAAAAGCAATGAAAGAAAATTTAGGATTAATAAATCAAGAAACAATTAAAACATTTTACTATGATTATTCAGAAAACCATGAACAAACATCTGATATTATTGGTCAAGGAATTTATACTGGTACAAAATTGACAACCATGCCATCCTTTATTGGAAATTCAGTTAGCGAAGCTCAAAGTTTTGCTTCCAAAAATGGTCTTACATTAAAAATAGAATATAGAGATGATCCAGATCAAATAGCAGGAATCATATTAGATCAAAGCATTTCTTCAGGAACTTTAATAAATCAAATTTCTTCATTTACAATATATGTTAATAATCCAACTCAAAAACCTCAAGATGATAAACCAGACAAAAAACCAAATGAAGACCCAGACGACGAAAATAATGACGATCAAAATGACAAGGATCAAGACTCAGACAATAAAGAAGAAAATAATGATCCCCCAATTCAAAAACCATCAGAAGACATTGACAAAGATGAAACAGATCCTGATATTCCTGGAACCCCAACTGATAAAGACGAAGACAATAAAGAATAATAAAAAGAAACAATACCTTAAAAGCTACCTAAATAAAAGCTTAAAAGGTATTTTTTTTATGTCTAATTCATAAAAAATTGTAATCAAATCTTATCAAAAAAAATAAATTCATGAAATTAACATGAATATATTCCTTAGCAATTTTTCATATATCTAATTTAAACGGATTGTTTAAAGTCCCATCACCTGATGCAATTTTCACTTCTGGTCTTAAAAATAAAGTTGGATATACATCATATGATGTATAATTTGCATTCATACCCGCTATATAGCCATTTGCATTAGTCAAGTAAAAGTAGACAATATATTAAAAAAACATGGGGGATTTGAATTTATAAATTCAAATTTTTTCTTATTTAACATAATAAATGTCTTTATATTGTATGGGTGTTAAATATTTAAGAGTACATTGTGGTCTTTCATAATTGAAGTAGTGAATATAATCTTCAATAGATTTATGAATATCGTTTGAATTATTGATATTAAAATCAATAAACAATTCTTCTTTAATCCAACCATTTATTGCTTCCATTGCACCATTTTCAGTAGGAGTACCTGGTTTTGAAATTGAATGTATGATATTATATAGATGT
>CAOJCV010000034.1 GCA_948432605.1 uncultured Mycoplasmatota bacterium
TCCTTATTTTTTACATTAAAATTATACCAAAAAATTCCCACAAGAGCAATTTTTTTTATAATAAATTATACAAATTTTCATATTATTAAAATATTTAACTTAGTAAATTCATCACAACAAGAGTAATGCAAATATCTTATTTGAAAAAAGAATCTTTTATAAAATTTTCATAGGTGATAATATGGTTAGACTTGCAATAGAACAATTGCTAAAAAAAAATCAAAAAAGCAAATATTGGTTATGTAAAAAAATGAATATAACATCTCGAAATTTAAATCGCATTATAAGAGGAGATACATCCTCTATATCATTTAAATATATTGAAAAATTTTGCATGTATTTAAATTGTACTCCAGGAGAATTAATTCAATTAACAGATTCATATGAATCAACATCGTAAAAGTTTTGAATTTTAATAATCGTGTTTATTTGTGAGAGAATAAATAAGGTTTTAATAATATTAAACGACCAATAAATTATAAAAATATATGTGATTTTCTTCTAAAAATAAAAATGTTATAAAAGCTTATAAAGAAAGGTTATAAAAAAATTTAAAGACTTATGAAGAAATACTAGCAAAGATACATATTTTTATAAAAAAAAATACATCTACTTATACATCGTAAACGTATTTTAAATATATTATTTTATAACTATATTAACAATTCTATTAGGGATAACAATAGTTTTTATAACTTCTTTTCCATCTAAATATTTCTTAACATTCTCATGTTCCAAAGCTTTATTTAAAATAGATTCTTCTTTTTCATCTTTTTGTATTTGAATTTCAGCACGTAATTTTCCATTTATTTGGACACCAATAGTAACTTCTTGAACTTCAGCTTTAGCTTCATCATAAGTAGGCCAAGGTTCGTATGCAATAGTGCCTTCATATCCTAAAGTCTGCCATATTTCTTCAGTAATAAAAGGAGCAATGGGATTCAATAACTTAACAAAACCTTCAGCATATGATTTAGGAAAAATATTTTCTTTATATACTGCGTTTACAAAAACCATCATTTGACTAATCGCAGTATTAAAATTCAAAGTTTCATAATCATTTGTAACTTTTTTCACAGTTTGATGATAAATCTGTTCCAAATTTTTATTTTCTTGAGAAGAAATCATATCACTTTCATAAAGTCTCCATACACGATCTAGAAATTTTTTAGCACCCTCTACCCCATTTTGACTCCAAGGTTTATCTGCTTCAAGAGGTCCCATAAACATTTCATAAAGTCTTAAAGTATCTGCACCATAATCACGTATAATATCATTTGGATTTACAGAATACTCAGGATATCTTTTTCCCATTTTAATTCCATTAGAACCTAAAATCATTCCTTGATGTACCAATTTTTGAAAAGGTTCTTTTGTTGGTGCTATACCTTTCTCATATAAATAATAATTCCACATTCTAGAATAAAGTAAATGACCAACCGCATGTTCTGGACCTCCAACATATAAATCAACAGGCATCCAATGTTTTAATAACTCTTTATTAGCTAATTCCTTATCATTATGTGGATCAATATATCTTAAATAATACCAACTAGAACCAGCTGAGCCAGGCATTGTAGATGTCTCAAGTTTTCCATTTTCTCGAGTAATCCAAGATGTTGCTTTAGAAAGTGGAGAATCTCCACTCTTACTTGGTGAATAATCCTCTAACTCTGGTAATACCAAAGGTAATTCTTTATCAGATAATGCTTCCATACTACCATCTTCATGATGAACAATCGGAATTGGTTCTCCCCAATATCTTTGACGAGCAAAAATCCAATCTCGCAAACGATAATTTACTTTTCTAGAACCACAATGGTTTTCTTCTAACCAACGAATCATTTCATCTATAGCAGATACTTTATCACTAAAACCGTTTAAAAAATCAGAATTAATGTATTTACCATCTCCTGTATAAGCTCCATCTTCAAAATTAGAAGATTCGATAACAGGAATAATTTCTAATTCAAATTTAGAAGCAAACTCATAATCTCTTGTATCATGAGCTGGAACAGCCATAATAGCTCCTGTACCATAACTTGCCAAAACATAATCACTTATCCATATAGGTAAAAGTTTACCGTTAATAGGATGAACAGCATATGCTCCAGTAAATACGCCTGTTTTTTCTTTATTTAATTCAGTTCTTTCAAGTTCTGATTTACAAGCACATTCTTTTTTATATTGAAGTACAGCATCCTTCATAGAATCACTCATAATTTTCTCAACTAATTCATGTTCTGGAGCTAACACACAATAAGTAACACCAAACAAAGTATCTGGTCTTGTTGTAAAAACTGAAAACTTACTTCCAAATCCTTCTACTTCAAAATCAATCAAAGCACCAGTAGATTTACCAATCCAATTACGTTGAATTTCTTTTGTTGATAAAGGCCAATCAACTTCATTTAATCCATCTAATAAATGCTCAGCATATTTAGGCATATCTATAACCCATTGCTTCATATTTTTACGTACAACTGGAAATCCTCCACGTTCGCTTTTACCATCAATAATCTCATCATTGGCTAACACTGTACCTAATTCTTCACACCAATTCACTGGCATATCTTTTAACTTTGCAATTCCATCATTATAAAGTTGTTTAAAAATCCATTGAGTCCATTTATAATACTCTGGTTCACAAGTAGAGATTTCCTTATCCCAATCATAAGATAAACCTACTAACTTTAACTGACTTTTAAAAGTTTCAATATTCTTCTTCGTAAATCCTTCTGGATGATTGCCAGTTTTAATAGCATATTGCTCTGCAGGAAGCCCAAAAGAATCGAACCCCATAGGATGTAAAACATTATAGCCTTGCATTCTTTTCATACGTGCTACAACATCTGTTGCAGTATATCCCTCCACATGACCACAATGAAGTGCTACACCAGAAGGATAAGGGAACATATCTAAAGCATAATATTTTGGTTTACTAAAATCCCAAATATCTGTACAAAAAGTATGATTCTCTTCCCAATATTTTTGCCATTTTTTTTCATTTTCAATAAAATTATACATTTTTCTTCTCCTCTTTTCTTTTTTCAATATTAACTAAATGTCTACCATAAATTTCATAAAAAGAATAAATAAGACATACTAGTAATACAAATCCTATTACCATTTGCCAAACTGTATCAATCTTTATAAAAGAAAGAAAAGTTGAAACAAATGCCATAATAAATGCATCAATAAAACTAAACCATATAAGCATTTTTCTTGTATTTAATTTATTCTTATCCAGTCGAAACTTCATAATTAAATAATACAATTCTGCGATATTTTTTTCCTTCTTATGCTTAAATTTATGTAAATTTATAAAATAAGTAATTACAAAAATAAGCAAAAAAACTCCTAAGAAAAAAAGTAAATTTAACAATATTTCTTTTTGTTCCATAAAACCTCCAAACAAAAAAAGTGCTACCGAAAGGACGAGATAGACCCGTGGTACCACCTTATTTTTTACTCTATTTGATAAAGGAGAAAACTCCTAATAGCATCCAAAAGCAAGTTCATAAATTCTTTTACTTGTTTTCACCAACCACAAGTTCTCTAAAAAAAGAAAATTTATTACTACTCTTTTTTCTTCGCTTTATAAATATTATATTTGATAAAAATATAGATTTCAAGTAAAAATTCAAATTTTTATTTTAAACTAAGCCAACCATAAAATAACTAATTAAATTTTCTAAAGAAGTTCCTTGTATTTTTTTTAAGAAATTCCTTAAAATTTCACCTTGTTCACTTTCTGAAAAATCTTCCATTTTTTTAGAAGAAGAAATATTTTCTTTTTCTACTTTGACAGCATAGTCTATTACTCCATCATAAGATAATTTTAAATGATTTTGAGAATCCATAAATTCCAAATCAAATTTAGAAGAATATTTATTTTTATCTAATTTCATTTCATACAAATTAAATTTTACTTCAAAGTCCTCTTGATCAAGATAAAAAACAATCCGATCATTTTCTTTAGTTATGTCAATTTCAAATTCATCAAATTTTATTGTTGCATCGTCTTCATTTTCAAAATAAGAAAATTCTATCTCTTCACCTTGA
This sequence comes from uncultured Mycoplasmatota bacterium, assembly GCA_948432605.1. Lineage (GTDB taxonomy): Bacteria > Bacillota_I > Bacilli_A > RF39 > UBA660 > Ventrenecus. Next base: position 4,066 of record CAOJCV010000034.1, read on the forward strand.
ACAACTTCAAATCCAAAAAAATCATTACCCTTCATTGAAATTACTAAACTTAAATCATTTTTGTAAGAAAACTTTTCAAAACTTTTCTCAATATTCTTTCTAACGTCCTCTTCACTTAATCCACTAAAAGCGGAACAGATTTGAATAAATTCAGAATCATCTAACATTTGATTTTTAAGTTTTTGTAAAGTCTGAAGTTGATTTTCCTCATCGAGCAAGTAAACAGACTCTGTAGTAGCAATTTCTTCTCCTCGAAAATTTTTAACAACTTGATCATTCTTTGAAAATTTACTTTTATCTAATGTTTGAATAAAAAACATTTTCATTTTCTCAATTAATTTTTTATATTTTTCTTTTTCAACTACTTGTCCGCTAGATTTAAATTGAAGAGATTCTACTTCTCCTATATTAAGTAAAGTTGGTAATACTCCTGGAATTGAAACATATCCATTAGAATCTTGAAAAATAACTTTTGCAGAAAGAATTTCATTTAAATCCTCATCCATAGAAAATCCCAACTTTATAATTTCATCTCTAAAAGATACATCCATTTGATAATGATAAATGAAATCTTTTAAACTATTAAATTCTTGTAAATCAAAATCTGTATCAACCGTAAACTTTCCACTCATCCTTATATCATTTTGCTTAAAATCAAATTTATCAGGCATATTTGTATCAACATATTCTATTAAGTCATTAGCAAAATTTCCTATTACAAGTTCAAAAATCTTTTCAGGAGATTTTACCTGAAAAAAATAACCTCCAACAATCAATAATGCAATAATACATAAAACAACAACACTAATTATAATTGGCATTTTTTTACTTTTTTCATTATTCATAACACACACTTCCTTTTCAATAATATACCACCATTAATAAAATATGTAAAACGAATATGTTATAATAGTTTTAGGTGATTTAAATGTTAGAAGATTTAAATATTGAGTTTGATAAACTTCAACAAGAATTTGGAGCGAAAGAATTAAATTCTATTTACAATGGAGGATGTAAAAAAAATCCTACAATTTGTTTTGTATTCATGAATCCCACAGGAAAAAATCCTGCTTCCCTAAAAAGTTGGACAGGAATAAAAGCTCCTTGGATAGGTGCCAAAAATATTTGGGATTTATTCTTTAAAGTAAATTTATTAAATGAAGAAATATATAAAGAAATTAAATCTAAAAGAGGAAAAGATTGGACAGAAGAATTTGCAAGCAAAGTTTACAAAGATGTAGAAAAACATAAATATTATATAACCAATTTAGGCAAATGTACCCAAATTGATGCACGACCATTACCTGATAAAACCTTAAAAAATTATTTATATTTATTAGAAAAAGAAATTGCAATTATTAATCCCAAAGTAATTATATTATTTGGAAATCAAGTGAGTTCTATCGTTTTAAACGAAAAAATTTCTGTATCACAATGTCACAAAAAGATATATATAAAAGAAATTAATCAAAAAAAATATAATTGTTTATGCACATATTATCCTGTAGGAAATGGTAGATTTAATATTGATAAATCAATAGAAGATATAAAATGGATTATAGAAAATCTCAAATAAATTACCTTCAGTCTTTTACTGTTCTGTTTTTACTATCATATACTTCTTTTTTATACTCTTTATTATTCGCATATCATATACTAAAAAATCTTTTACAATTAACAAATTTATATAATTATTTAATTCAACTTTTTCAAATTATTAGTATTACAGGTAAAATTTCAATAATATTTGGCGTTACTTTTACTCCTACTTCTTATGTATTAATTCAATTGTAGAGCTTCTTTTCATTAACTTCTCGCTGCACCATCTACAGATAAAATTTCGCCAGTAATATAACTTGCCATATCACTTGCCAAAAACAAAAATGCATTAGCAATATCTTTTGGTTCACCAATTCTTCCTAAAGGAATTGATTGTATAAGAGGTTTAATTTGTTCCTCTGGTAATGCTGCCACCATATCAGTTTTAATAATACCAGGTGCAACAGCATTCACTCTTATTTGAAATGGAGCCAATTCTCTAGATAAAGATTTAGTAATTCCATTCACAGCAAATTTACTAGCAGGATATCCCACACCTGAAGGTTGACCATATATACTAACCATCGAACTAGTATTTAAAATGACGCCTCCTTGATTATCTTTCATGTATGGAACAACAGCTTTAATTAAATTAAAAATTGCTTTTACATTTAAATCAATAATTTTTGAAAAATCTTCATATGTTGTATCCTCAATCTTTTTATTTGCAGAAATTCCTGCATTATTAATAAGTATATCAATGTGCCCATATTTTTTTATAATTTCTTTAATAATATCTAAAACTTCTTCATAATTATTTAAATTTGGAAAATAGCCATCTACTAAAAATCCTTCTTTTTTTAAACTTTCTTTCGCTATTTGAACAGATTCAGATTTAGAACCAAATAAAATGACATCAGCATGATTTTCTAAAAAAGTTCGGACAGTTTCTAACCCAATTCCTCTCGTTCCTCCAGTAATAAGTGCTACTTTTCCTTTTAACATATATTCCTCCTTAAAAGAAACCCTAGTTTCATTTACTATTTTAAAATGACATAATTAATTTGTCAATTTAGGTTTTTTGATCCATTATATTGACCACAAAATGCTCTTTTATTAAATATTTTAAAACAAATATATATATATACAGAGTTTTCTTAAAAAAGCATAAAATAAAAAAATCTTAATTTCTTTTTATTTTATTTTATTTTATTTTATTTTATTAAGATTTCCTTATTTTGTATTATTACGTGTGTTCAATTTTTATTTCAGACATCAATTATTTCTTTTTTTTAATTAAATTTTCCTTCAAAAGTGCTCCTTCATAATTATAAATATCTAAAAGCATTCCACATTTATACATAATAGAGAAATCATATCAATAATTTTTTAAAACATTTTCGCTTCTTAAATCAAGACATACTTATGCAGCAACTATGATGAGTGAAAGAAAAGAAGCATATTTATTTAGTCAACGAATGGGACACAAAAATATTAAAACAACAATTAATGTATATGGTCATCTATCAAATGAAGTTTAGAAAGGAGATAGCTCAAACTACTGATAAATACATTTAAATTACTTTTCGGAGTAATTTTGTTCAGAGTAAAAAATATAAAAGCCCCGTATTTATAGGGGCTTACAAACTAAAATGGTGCTGAAAACAGGACTCGAACCTGCGACCTATGCGTTACGAGGGCATTGCTCTACCAACTAAGCTATTTCAGCAAAGATATAAGCCCATTATAAATCTTTTTTTCAATTTTTTCTATAAAAATGTAAAAAATGTATTGAAATTGCATATAATTATGATATAATTAATTACGTCAAGAGAAATGCAGATGTAGTTTAATGGTAGAACTTCAGCCTTCCAAGCTGACCACGTGGGTTCGATTCCCATCATCTGCTCCATTTAGTTTATAACCTCCCTATTTATGGGAGTTTTTTCATGTTCTTTACTCTCGTTCTCTTGAAATTCTCTTAGAATTTCTTTTTCTTTATATAAAGTATCGAATAAATCGGTTGCTCTTGTTTCGTCTTCTGGTATTAAGTGCGAATAAACTTTTAATGTCATATCAATACTGGAATGCCCTAATCTTTTGCTTATTACTGGAATTGGAATATTTTTCGATAGTAATAACGTGGCATGACTATGTCTAAAATCATGTATTCTTATTTTTTTCACTTTTGCCAATTCACAATATTTTTTTAAACGATTCTCTAATGTTGTATAGGCTAACGGTTCAATACCTCCAAAAATATACCAATTATCATTAAAATTAATCATTTTTGAATAGTGTTCCTTTAATTTAGATAAACATTCCATAGTATGTTTATCAATTTTTATTTTTCGAATAGAACTCTTTGTCTTTGGAGAAGTAATAATTCTTTTTTTATTTATTCTTTCTTTTGATAACGATTTTGTAATATCAATATAATCTTCCTTTATATCGGTCCACTGCAAAGCCAAACTTTCACCTTTACGCATTCCAGTTGCGTACAACACTGTAAAATAAGTATTGTAAACAATATCGTCTACATATGAGATAAACCTTGTAAATTCTTCATAAGTCCAAAAAGTAATTTTTTGTATAAAATCCTTTTTAGAAAATCCACCTACTTTACTAGCAATATTCCTTTCTAAATTATAGAAATCCATAGCATAATTTAAAATATTAACCATACATAAATGTAAATTATTTCTCGTACGATATGCCAAATTTTTTTTCAAAATCATAGATTTCCATTCTATATAAGTAGTATTTGTTATTTTACTAAGTTTATAATCTTTAAAAAAAGGTAAAATATGCAATTTATAACGTTTTTTTATTGTTTCATACGAATTAAGACTCATAGTTTGCTCTTTTTGCTGGATAAAAATATCATATAATTCTTGAAATGTAATATCTTTAAAATCAGGATCATAATTTAGTAAAAACTTTTTTTCTTCTTCGACAGCTTGTTTTTTAGTAGAAAAGCCACTTCTACATTTTTGTTTCATAACCCCCATATAGTCCTCAACATATACCCTAAAATACCATGTTTTTCTTCTTTTATCTTGATATATCATTCTTTCCACTCCATTCACAATTCTTCATTTTTTAAATAAAATGTTGTTAATTCAAACTTTTCATTTATTACAGATTTATTTTCCAATTCTTTAGGACAAGAATAAACTAATTCTGAAATTTCATTTGATAAATTTTGGACTTTTTTATAGTATTCTTTAGGCAATAATAATCTACTTAAAGCGCATTCTAAAATTTCATACATAACATATAACCCCATGTTTAATTCTTGTTTATATTTTAAAATATCCTTCATATTAAAATTCCTTTCTTTTTGTTAAGATATAAGCATCACGAGTATAAGTACCATCAATTAAAAAATGTGACTGCTCTACCGTAGTATAGGTAACATCAAAACCACAACGCTTTAAATACTGAATATCTTGTTCAGTAAGTATGTCTGCAAAACAATATGTTTCACTATCCTTATTTTTCATATCTTTTTTAAGATATGAAATTATTTCTCTTGTTATCATTTTTTGCTCCTTTCTTTTACTAACATAATTTCTTTTCTTGCTGTGCCATATATGAAATATGATTTAAATCTAATCCCAAATAATCTATAACGTAAGTCATTGGTACTACTTTAGGTTTAGTAATTGGTAAAAACTTTCCCTTAGAAATAATATTTTTAGTAATACTATCCCGTATATCTGTAGCCTTATCTTTTCCACAACCTACAATATTTTGAATATCACTAGTGGTTGCCCAAGGTTTAGATAGTATTTGAAATAATTCTATACAAGTCATATATAAATCTCCTTTCTCAAATGACCACAGTCATTTCTTTTCGAATACATTGTATCATTGACCACAGTCATTTTCAATGGTTTTGGTATCACATATAACCACAGATAAGGTTTTAAAAAAGAAAATGCGTTTATATTTTAGTCCTATTAGTTCTTTTGGATTTGAAATAGTTTTTCTTGATAATTGAGGTTTTCTTCTCTTTTTACTTGACAACAGGAACCCATCTCGTGATGGATGGCGACAAGGAAGACAACAAATAAAAGTAAGAATACTCAATGAAGTCTTTTTGTCGCTTCTGGGGTAGAGCATATCACTTCGATGCCTATTGTAAAGTAAAAAGTTTTCAAAGGACTTATTTTGTTTTACGCATTTTAAGAAAAAAATTATTCTTTTAATAAATATATACTTTTTTAAAACTTTCTTGAAAGAACATTTTTAATGTGTTATCATTTTTTTAAGGACGGGGTAAAATGGAAAATAACGAAACTTTAGCAAGTGTGATTAAAAACTCTAGAATAAATAAAGGGTTATCACAAAAGCAACTCGCTGAATTAATCAATGTTGATAGTTCTTATATAACTAAAATGGAAAATGGAAAAAAGAGAAATCCAAGTTTTTTAGTTATCTTTAAACTTAGTGCTGTACTACAAATAGAATTGATAGATTTAATTGAACTATCTGGATTAGATATTAAAGACTTTATAAATCTAAATTCACTTGAAGAAATAGAAGTTATGGGTGTCGATCCTAAACTTATCCAAAAATACACTAAGAATGGAACTTTAGACATAAATGCTGCTATATCCGATTATAAAAATAATGAAATCACAGAAACAGACGTGATAGAACTATTTGTGCATGCTTTAGGTTATCATAGCAATACTTCTAAATTTACAACAGATTATATTTTAAAAAACATTAAAGAACTTCAATAAACTTTACAATTTTTCTATAAAAGTTACTAAATCTATGCCCATACCATTACATATTTTACATAAAGTTATTAGCTCGATATTTTTAGTTTTATATGAAATTATATTATGTAAGGTGCTGTAAGTTAATTCACATCTTAAAACGAGTTCATTAAAAGATATTGAATTTTGAGTACAATATTTTTTTATTTCACTCGCTATTTTTTTTACAATTTCAGCTTTATTCATTTATCTATCACCCTTTCTTTTACTGTATCACATTTTTTTAATTCAATAAATTTAACATTTGAATTATCATAAGGATTTACGTATTCATTTTGATAGATTATTTCCATATCTTGAACTTTTTTTTCATAAAATTTTTTTTCTAATTTCTGCATCATATCAATATAACTTGCACATGGTTTATTCAAATTTCGAGAGCCAAAATACCTATGATGGCCAAATAGTCTATTATCTATATCTTTTGTCATATATTTACCGATATAATTAATAATCTTTTTGGGGTCTCCTTTCATAACTTCTACACTTGTAAAACCATCAATCCAATATTTAACATGCTTAAATTTTGGACTGTCTACTTGTGAATATATCAAATCCTTATCGTTTATGTCTATATTACATAACATATGATAATGAGTTGCACCACGTTTTTGAAATTCTGTAATACATAAATATTTTAATTCCGGTTTTACTCTTCTAACTTTATCTATGAAATATTTAAAACGCTTATTAGCATATTTCACATCTGTAATATTTTTTTCAAAAGTTAATGTTATGAAAATTTTCCAATCATTTATATTAGCCTTTGCCAACCTTTGACATTCTATTTTACTTCTTGTTATACTACTTTCTCTAATAACTTCCGATAACTTTTTCACTTTAGAACTTTTTTCTTTATCAAAAATTCGATCAATTTTAGCTTTTTTTAATTCTAAGTCTGTATTATCTACACTATTCGTTTTCACCTTTCTGTCTTCATATAAATACAATTGACAGTATTCTCCACAGTCCACGAGTTTTATATCATAAATTTTCTTTGTCGCACTTATGTGCTTACTATCAAGTATAGTAGTAGTGTCTTGACAGACACTACTATCGCACATATCAATATTATTTTTCATAGGCTTAAAGCCGTTCTTTCTTCTCTTGTTTTTCTCTTGAGAAAAACTAAGAAAAGAAAGAAAACGAAAGAAATCGACACTAAAAGCCACATGGAAACGCATAAAGTAATGTACAAACTAAAAGAATATAGTCCCATCATCTGCTCCATTGAGAGAATTACTCACACCCTCGTGTGAGTTTTATATTACAAAAATATCCTATATCACTCGTTGATATGGGATTTTTTCATGTTTGAAAGACAACTATATATAAGTCAAGTAGTTTTTAGCAAATTTGATGAAAAAG
>CAOJCV010000035.1 GCA_948432605.1 uncultured Mycoplasmatota bacterium
ATCTTTTTCTATTTTCCTCTTTTATCCTATCATACCCCCCCCCCTAAAAGTCAATGAAAAAATTCTTTTTATTATAGCTTTTTTCTGGTTTATAGGAAAGTTTACAGATTTACTTTTGTTATTCTTTCTTCATAACTTATTTTTCACATATAAAAACCTCGTTTCTATTTTGTCCAAGAAACGGGGTTCATATTATTTTTCACTCTTTGTTGCGACCTTTGTCATTATTCAATTCAACATGGGCTTTTTACATTTTATAAAATACCTACAATTTTTTAAAGTAATTTTTCTTTTTATTTAATACAATAAGTATAATTATTCCAACAAATCCTAAAAAATAAATTGCAAATGGTATAATACTTCCAGTTTTAGGATTTTCAATTTCCTCTTCTTGTTCTTCTGAAGAAGTATTGTCCTTTCCATTATCAGTTGAAGGATTAGCATTCTCTTTCAATTTAAATTCATACACCAAATCTACCATATGATCTGGCATAATAAAAGTTCCATTTTCATATTTTACATGCAATGTAACATCTTCTCTTGTATTCCAGTTTAAAATTTTAACAATTGGTTCATATTTAGTTTCATCAAAATCCATTTCTAATTGGATGACTTCTCCTACTTTACCAAACGTCGGTCCTTCAATAGATCCTTCCATCACATATATACTATTATTGATTAAATAAGAACCCTCTATATAATGATAATTTAAATTTACAGCATAACTTGGCATAATAAAAGTATCTGTACTTGAATCATAATGTACCAATTCAGTGATATCATCAAAAGTATAATAATTTCTAATGATGAAATCATTTTTATAAGTTCCATCTTTAAAATTTAATTTTACTAATTCTCCAGCTTTTGCTTCTAAAGGTGCTTCAATTTTATCTACTGCAAGAGTAGCATTCTGAAAAATCGGATTTGAAACATTTGTGTCGTTTTTTAAAAATGCAGTCCAAGCTTTTCCATTCTTTTGACCCCCTAACTGAACAGTCTGAACTCCATTTATATTCACATTAATGAGGGTGGTGTAATAAAGACTTGTCTCAGTTAATTCATTATTTTCCAAATATCCTTGATATTCTAAAATCTCTCCATTCTTTGATATTACAAAATACATTGGCAAATTCTTATCACTTAATGGTAATGATCTGTTACCAACTACAAAAACTTTTCCATCAGATAAATCTACTAAACTAGAGGGAATTACTCCATATAAGCCATAAGTTGAAACATAACTCCATAATTTTTCCCCTACTAAATCAAATTGAACAACTCCACTTGCTCCACTATAAACAACATAATCTCCTGAACCACTAGGAATTTGCATTTGAGAAAGAACTGTAATTCTATCTTCATGAACTACAACATCATAAAATAAACTACCTACTTCAACATCATAATTTTTATCATAAAGAATAGACCCATTTTTATTAAATTTAACAAGAACCCCAGAACTATTTTTTGTAGAATCTTTAAAAGTTCCAACAACATACAAATTACCTGAAGAATCTCTATCTAGTGCATGATACGAAGAAAAATCATTACTTGATTCTTTCTCCCAAACTAAATTTCCAGAATTATCATATTTAACTAAAGTAGCATTCTCCTTTAATGTTTTTAGATTATGATTGTCCTTTACATAGTTTTTTCCAACTAAAAGAAAACCATCACTATCCTCTTGAATGTCATAATATTGAACATGGTGTATACCATCTGCAGAAGCAGGTCCGACATAATCAAGCTCTTTAATAACTTGAAAAGATTCATTATATATAATAAAACCTCTTTCTATTAGAACAACAATTTTTTTATCAGATAGCTCAATAACTTTTAAAAACTCATGTGAGTTTTCTGTAGAAGAAACTTGTTTTCCAGAATTATCATATTTTAAAAGAACACCAGAATTAGAAGAATCGTTTCTTCCTACATAAATAAAACCATTTTCTATTTGAATCATATCATTCATTTGATGAAAAGAACTATATTCATTTTGTTCACTAGGTAAAACATATTGGGCGTCTACTCGGTATATAAAAATAAAAATACATAAAATAAGAAATACTACTTTTTTCATAATACTCACTCCTCTATTATAAGATAATTATAAATCACATTTCAAAATTTAGCAACAAGAATATCACCATTATATTGTGATTTTTTTAAAATTAGTTAATTAAAATAGTAAACACTCGTTTTAAAGAAAATAGAGAATTTACTATTTTAAACACACGTGTATAATAAATTACCATGGTTTCTGTGTCGTAAAAATCTCATTTTTCTTCTATTTTATTGAGATTTATTTATTTTTTTATCAATCCGTGCGTTTACTTTTTAATTCAACACAAATTATTAATAATATAATTTTTTTAAAAAATATTACTTTTTTAATATTTATAGTGGCGAAGTCACTTATTAGCATAAAACATAATAATTTTTTTTAATAAATTTTAATTTATAAAAAAAAGAGAAAATTTTCTCTTATTACCAAGTAACACTACTCCATGAAGAATGTGTTGGCCTTACAGTTGTATTACTATGAAACATTTTTGAAATATTCATTCCATCTTTATAAACAAAACCATCACCAAATGTAATTGTTGTTAACTTATTAGAAGACCAATCCAATCCATACATATCCGATTCATAATATAATGATGTATTAAACATCTGTTCCATAGTAGTTACATTTGTTGTATTAAAACTTGAAATATTAAGGGTTGTTAAATTTGCACAATTTGAAAACATACCACTCATGTCTGTCACATTTGTTGTATCAAAAGTACTTAAATCTAAGGTATCTACTAATGTTCCATCAAACATTCCTTGCATATTTGTAACATTACTAGTATCTAACTTAGTAAAATCAAATGCTTTAATAAATTCTGAACTAGTTTGAGAAAACATATAACTCATATCCGTTACATAACTAAAATCTAAATTTTCTTGTCCTTCAACTTCTACAATAGCATGAGTAGAAATCATAAAATAATAAGAAGCTTTAGGATTCACGATAATTTTTCCATCAGCTTGAATGTACAGAAAATAACGATCGAAATGTTCTGATTCAGAGGCATCCGGTGTCGAATCTACATAATACCCCATTACTGAACCATCTTGTGCTTCACTAAAATCAACTGTCTCTACGACATTTTCTAAAGAAGACTTTGTATTTTGAAATACAATTTTAGCAATGTCAGCATACTCATACTTTCCATTATTTAAATAAGTATTATTATTAATTTGATAATAATATCCTCCTCCTCCCGCATGAGTACTATAATCAGTATCCATCGCTACCATCATTCTAGGAACTGCATTATTTTGATTTATCGTAGCACTTACTGCAATTTTTCCAGAATATGAAGCATTCATGACTTCATCTATTGCTGGGGTATCATAATCCATCCATAAATTTAAATTGTAAGTTACAGACTCGTTATTTCCTAAGGAACCTTGATATAGTTTATAAGCCTTACTTGCTTCTGCTATTACTTTTTCAGTATTTTCATGACTACTATTTAAAACACTTAAGAATGATTCCGTTTCGCCATTTCTTAAACTTACTTTGACATATTCATCGGGTAATATCTTACTTCCACTGCTCACTGTTTCTAAATTAATAACGTAATTTGTTTTAGCTTCACACGTATTCGTTATCGTAAAAGTATAAGGAGTTCCACTTTTTCCTTCTTCGTCACTCATGGGATAGGCATTCAAAAGATTTACAGCCTCCGTATTATTTGTTAACGTTAAATTTAAACATCCCGTAGTAATAATATTCGTGCCACTTTGTTGTAATGTTATTTGCCAGATAGCATACGTTACTCCTACTGTTATTACTATTGCTATCAAGAGTATTCCAAGTAATACAAAAGTTGTTTGCTTTTTCTTTTCCATATTTTTTTCTCCTATTCTAATACTAGTTTAGCATTTAACAATTTTTTGTTCAACTAAAAAAAGAAACTTTACATTTCATTTTTTTGAAATTAAATAACTTTTTATTTTAAAACAAATTCTAAACAGAAAAATTATAAATCATTGTTGTTTTTCCATCGTATATCCTTCCATCACAAAAATTGTAAAGCATTTAATAAACTAGAAAATTTATCAAAATATAAGAAAACTACACATAATGCTGAGACTAAAAATGGGCCATATGGAAGTTCATGTTCATTTGTAGCAAACAAACTAAACGTTGCATAAGGAAGTGCTAAAAAAGTAGATAATACTAAAGCAGCAAACGCATGAGTTACCCCAAGCGTAATCCCTATAACAAAAGAAAGTTTTATATCTCCTCCACCTAAAGCATCTCTTTTAAATACTTTTTTCCCTAAAAAACCAATAAATAACATAAATAAAAATAGAATTATCCCCGCAAAGAAAGAATTTAAAGCAGCTTGAAAATCAAAATAATACCATTTTAAAAGAAAAACAGCAATACTTGTAACAACAAGGGGAGAATCTAAAATAATCATAAATTTAATATCACTTATAAAAATTAATACAAGTAAAGAAATCAAAAATAAAGAAACAAAAAACTCATAACAAAAACCAAAATATAAATAGCTTCCCATAAAAAGTATACCCATTACTAGCTCTACAATTGGCTCATAAATTGGCAACTTAGCTTTACATTTATGACATTTTCCCTGAAGAAAAAAATATGAAAAAATTGGAATTAATTCATACCAAGAAAGTACATGATTACAAAAATCACAATGACTTCTTGGTTTCACAATCGATTTATTAAGAGGAGCTCTTGTAGCAAGAACTCCATAAAAAGAAGCAAGAACACTTCCGAGAATAAAAAATAAAATACAATAATAAACTTTCATAATTCCCCCTACTGAATGGTATTCATTAATCCGAACATCGGAACAATAACAGCTAAAATAATTCCTCCAACTACTAAAGCTAATACGGAAATCATAATAGGCTCAATAAACGATTTCAAACTATTTACAATATTTCGGTGCATTTCCTGATAATACGCACTAACTTTTGCCATCATTTCAGCCAATTGGCCAGTTGATTCTCCAGTAACAATCATAAAATAAGCAACATCAGGAATAGCCCATTGATCTTTAAAAGCAGCGCTTATTTTTTCTCCTTTAACAATATTATTAATCGTATTATACATAATTTCTTTATAAACTTCATTGTTAGTTATTTTACTTAAAATATCAATACTGTCAGTAATAAAAACATTATTTCTCAGTAATGAAGAAAAAGTTTTGGCAAAAATAGTCATTTCATTATATATTAAAACTTTTCCTAAAACTGGAGATTTCATTGCAAATACTTGAATATTTTTTCGAAAAGCTTTTACGTTTTTATAAGAAACAACTAATATTAAAACTATAATACATATCATAGCTAATATATTCATAATATTATTTTGCAAAAAGTGACTTACATCTATTACAAATTTTGTAATACCACTAATTTCAGCTCCAGCACTATCATAAATCTTTATAAATTCTGGAATAACAAAAATCAAAATAAATGTTACAACGCCTAAACTGAACACCATAATAACAGATGGATAAGTTAAAGCCGAGATCATTTGTTTACGAGTCTTTTCAATCTCTTCATAATAATTTGCCATATCATCCAAAGTTTCTTCTAATTCTCCTGTTGCTTCAGCAGCTTTAATCATATTAATTAAAAGCGCTGGAAACATACTTCCTTGCTTTTCAAGTGCAACAGAAAATGCCTCTCCCATCGTAAGTTCATATATGATAGACTGAAAAGCTCTTTTATAATTAATATTTTTATTCATTTGTTGATTTAAAATTTTTAAAGAATCAGCTAAAGTAATCCCACTTTTTAAATAAGTAGAAAGTTGCGTTAACCAAAATAATAAATCTTTGTTTTTTAATCGTGGAGCAAAAATACTTTTTTGACCATACATAAAATCTATATATCTATTTGTTTCAATTTTATATACTTCAAAACCATCTTGAACTAAAAAAGTATTTACATCCAATTTAGAATATCCACTTATTGTTCCAACCTCTAATTTTCCATCTTTATTCTTTGCAGTAAACTTAAAAACCCTTGGTTCTTTACTACGAATTCCACCAGCACCTTGAAGTTCTTCTAACAAAAGCAATTTTTCTTTTTCTAAAGCAGCAATTTTTCTTTGCATCATTTTAGTATTTTTAAGTAAATCGTTAATATCCATAGTAAAAATATTTTTTTTCTTTTCTTGAGTATCTTGTCTATGTTGAAGAGCTACTCGAGTTCCTTTATAAGCATCATCTACTTTTCCACTAGCAAGTTGCCATAAAGAAAGTGGTAAATCTTTAAATACATATAAAAAACCTCGAAAAGAACATTTTAAAATATACCAGATTATATCAAAAAGAATTTTAAACGACATAAATAATCCAAGCCCAGGATATTTTAAAGGTTTTAAAGGAGAATTATTTTGCTCTATCACTTGACCATTCATTTTATACCCACCTCTACTCTAAACAATTATAACATAACTTTTTTCAATTTTCTATAACAATTAAAAAAGAAAAATATGTTCTATTTTTCTAAATCTTTTTCCTTCCATTTTGTCAAAATCCTAGTAAGAAAAACGGCCAAGAATAACCCAAGCAAAATAAAAATCCACAAATTTTTACTAATAACATTTACTAAATAATTAAATAATCGGTTTGCACTTTTCCATTCGTTCATCAAAAAATCTTTTACAATAGTTCCTAAAAAAACTTCTATTCCTATAAAAAAGAAAGAATAAAATAAAATAGATGTTCTAAAATATACAATACTTACTTTTTGCTTCCAATTTAATAAAAAAAGAAAGAAAACATTAAAAAATAAGAAAATGAGCAAGACTATTATAACTTTTTTACTAGTTATTGTATTTATAATAAAAACAAATTTAGACACACTTTGATTATAAAGTAATTCTTGTTCCATTTTATGAATAAATTGATTCACAGTAGGAAATAAATCTAAAACATTATCAGAATGTTTATCTATTAAATTTAAAATCTTATCTTGTTGCTGCTTTTGAAATGTTAAACCTTGTTCATTTAAAGAAAAACTAATAATTGGAAAATTATCTTTCACTAAAGCAACTATATCATCTTTTGTAATTTCTAAATGACCCGTTTGATAAATAATCTGTTTAAAAATTTGATAAGTATATTTGCCTACAAATTTTTTAGTTGGTTCACTATTAATTACAGATAAAATAGCTTCATTAGGAATACCTATACTTAATAGGTATTTTTTCGTATCTTCCATCATATTTGTAGTATCTCCATTTTTAGTCACCATAAGAAAAGATAAATCATTCTCATCTATGTAATGAATAATTTTTTCTTCATTCATATTCCATTGCAGCAAAAATGCCAATGTCAAACATATGGCACCTAAACTTAAGAAAAGAATAGAAATCCATGAAAGTATTTTTTTTATATTTTTCATATACATCATTACCTCATAATGATTATAAAACAAAAAAATCAGAAAAGAAAGAGTCGTTTATTTCTTATCAAAATCTTTTTCATATTGTTTTAAATTTTTAGTAACCTCTTCAAGCTCCAAAACGAATTTCTTTAATTCTATTTCTAAATCTTCTTTTTTCATCCCCCACTCCATATAAGATTTACGAAATATTTTAAATGGCTCATTTTCCATATGAATAGAAAGTAATTCGCGTTGCTTCTCAATTTGGCTTTCTAAATATTCTTTTTCCAGCTTTGTTTGTTCCCACAAATTCATGTAAATTTCTGAATAAATTTCTAATTCATTTTTTTTCTTTTTTCTTTTCATACCAATAGTTTAGCACACTATGCTGTTTGTGGGACAAAAAATATACAAAATTTGAGTCATTTTTTGCTTTTTTTCTTTCTATATCAAACTTTTACACACTAAATCGCATTTGTGGGACAAAAAGTGTATAAAATTCGTGATAATGAGAAAATTACTAAAGGAGGTTTTATGATTGTAGAAAGATTAAAAGCAATACGATGTAGATTAGGTCTTAGTCAAAAGAAAATGATTGAAAAACTAAATGTCAGTAAATCTACTTATTCTAGATGGGAAACTGGCGAAAAAATTATTCCATTAAAGCACTTGGTAAACTTTTGTAATGAGATGCATATTTCTATCGATTATTTATTAGGTATCTCAAATGACAAAAAAGAAAAAAACAAAAAAGCTTTAGAATTAAATTTGGAAAAAATTGGTTTAAACATATATGAGCTTCGAAAAAAGCATAATCTTACACAAAAAGAGCTCGCAGAAAAATTAAATACAACACAATCCACAATATCTTCATATGAAAATGGAAAAACCATACTTTTAACCGCCTTCTTGTGTGATATTTGCACACAATTTAAAATATCTGCTCTAGAAATATTAAAATAATTCAGAACAAATATTATTTTAACACACAAAGAAACAAAAAGAAAAGAAAAAATTACAAAAGCACACAAATGTGTTTTTTTATTTCATAAACTTTTTCATATTTTTGATTGCACTTTTTTCAATACGTGATACTTGTGCTTGACTAATATTTAATCTTTCAGCAATTTCAACTTGAGTTTTTCCTACAATATAACGATCAAGCAGAATATTTCTTTCACGTTCTTTTAATTTTAATAAACAACGATTGAGTAAAATTTTAATATCGCGATTTTCATTTTGTTCTTTTTGATCAGCAATTTGATCACACAAGAAAAGTGCATCTCCCCCATCATTAAAAATAGGCTCAAAAATACTAACAGGTTCTTTAATAGAGTCTAAACTATTTGATACTTCATATACAGTAATATCAAAATGTTTTGCAATGATTTCACAGTCAGGTTCAACCCCATGAAGAGCACGATATTCTTCTTTAAAAGAAAGAATTTGATAAGCCCGATCTTTTATACTACGACTTACTTTAACAGAACTTTGATTATCACGAATAAAACGTTTAACTTCTCCAATAATCAAAGGAATTGCATAAGTACTAAGCTTAAGACCATAAGATAAATCAAAATTATCAATTGCTTTAATTAAACCTAAAACTCCAACTTGAAACAAATCATCTAAATTAATATTTTGATTTCGAAAACGTTTTAAAACACTAAGTACCAATTTTAGATTTCCTTCTACTAGTTGTTCCTTTGCTAAATAATCACCTGCTTGCATCTTTAAAAAAAGATCCATTTGTTCTTCTTGATTTAAAACTTTTAATTGATTAGTGTTCACACCTGTCAATTCCACTTTATACTTTGCCATTTTATCACCTATAAAAATAATGGCAAAAATTATCATTTTTTATACATTATACAAAAAAAGACATTACTTACTTATTTTGTAATTTCTTTTTTTTATAGTCTTTTTAAAGATTCAATTGCTTCGGTTAAATTAGAAACCGAAACTAATCGAATATCATAACCTTTTTCATTTTTAACATTTACAGCTTCTTCATAATTTGCTTCTGGAACTAAAAATAAATCAGCATTCTTTTTTGCTGCGCCAATAAGCTTATAACGTATTCCACCTATCTCACCTACATTTCCATCAATATCAATTGTACCAGTTCCAATAATTTTTTTCCCTTTTGTAATATCTTCTTCAACTAATGAATTATAAAGAGACAAAGCCATCATTAATCCCCCAGATGGACCAGATTCACTAGATTTCATAGTTATATTTGCAGAAGGCTCTTCATTATATTCGTAAGTTACTGTCATTGCAATTCCTATATGAGGAACTCCATCGACTAAATAAATAGTTGCTTCACAATTTTCAAGATTTCCATTTCTTAAAACTTCAATTTTTAATTTATCACCCTCATGATAAGAAGTTACCAATTCCTTAAGTTCCTTTGTATTTTTTACTTTCTTACCATCAATACTTATAACAATATCAAATAGTTTTAAATTACTTTGAGACTGAGGATCAATATAAGTTACATGAACCACTTCTTTTTCAACCAATATATTTTTTCCTGCAAGATTATAAGAAGCTATAATGGCAGAATCAATAGACTGTTGAGTGGAAATTTTATCAGCTAAAATTCTTTCCTCCAAAGATTCATTTTCTAATGTTAAATCCTCTACTTTTACAATATCCCAATCAGGTAATATATAAGATAAAGCTAAAAAAGGAAGACTCCCACGTATCATCGAAACATATGCCATACCAAGTTTTCCAGAAGAAGAATAACCAGATTCCACATAAACTCTATCAGTCAAATCAACCATCCCTCCAGGGGTATAAATTTTATATGGTAACTCAACTTGAAATACAACAAATATAGTCAATAAAATTAATAAAAATTTGTAATTTTCTTTTAAAAATATTTTAATCTTTTTTAACATATTTTTAGCATCCTCCATTAATAATTCTATCAAAAAATAAAAAAATCAACACTTCTCTAAATCAATTTTGACAAAATTTTACAAATAATATATTTTATAAAACATAAATTTTTAATATGAAACAAAAAAAAGGACCATTAATAATTTTAACATTATTAACTTATTTTATTTTCAAAAACAATGTAGCAATCCAAGAAAGTATAATTTCTAGCTGTAATTTATTTTTTAAAAAACTTTTTCCATCATTATTTCCAATGATGGTCTTAAGTGACTGCTTTATTTATTTTGATCTGCCAGATTTATTATGCAAATATTTTGGAACCCTATTCTCAAAAATATTTCATACTTCTCCTTATGGAGCTTTTGCATTTTTTATATCTTGTTTTTCAGGTACACCTTCAAACTCCTATATAATTAAAAATCTTTATTTAAAAAATTACCTTACAAAAGAAGAAGCTGAAAAAATTTTATCTTTTGCGTTTTTCTCCAATCCTCTTTTCTTATTTAGTATGTTATCACTTATATTTCCAAATCAACCAACAATTGTATTAAAACTATTTATATTGCCTTATATCATAAATATTTTTATTGGAATTTTTGGCAAAAAAAGAACTTACACAAATCAAAGTATTCTAACAAAAGAAAAGGAAAATTTTGGAACAATGCTTTCTAATAGTATTAAAAAAGCTATGAATACACAATTACTAATTTTAGGAAGTGTAAGTATTTTCTTTTTAATAAACAGTATTATAAACCCTACAAATTGTCCACTTATATCTGGACTTCTAGAGATAAGTCAAGGATTAAACAGATTAATTTCATCTAATAACTCTTTATTAATAAAAGAAATACTTACTACTCTATTTATAAGCTTTGGAGGATTATCAATTCATTTACAAATTAAAGGGATTATAAGTGAAACAGATATTTCTTATACGGCCTTTTTAAAAGGAAGAATACTTCAAACTATATTTAGTATTGCAATCATATTAATATTTTAATAAAAAAGCATATGCAAAATTTAAAAAAATGTAACAAACATACAAACAATCGCTTTGATTTATCATATTCTATCAATGAAAGGAGAAAAAATGAACAATAATAGCGAATATCAAAAAGCTTATAATTATGTAAAAAATTATAACAAAAACCATTTCCAGCAAGGTTGTTGTTGCTCACCAAGATCAATTGTAGGACCCACTGGGCCTACTGGTCCTCAAGGGCCCACAACGATTAGTATAGGTACAACAACTCAAGGATTACCAGGAAGCGAACCATCTGTAGTTAATGCAGGTACAGATCAAAATGCCATACTAAACTTCGTTATACCAGCAGGTGCTACTGGCCCACAAGGGCCTCAAGGAACACCTGGACCTACTGGACCACAAGGGCCTCAAGGAACAC
>CAOJCV010000036.1 GCA_948432605.1 uncultured Mycoplasmatota bacterium
AGTTAATAAAATTCCTATTACGATTTTATTTTTTGATTTTGTCATACTTACTCTCCTACTACTATTATGAATATTATCTTTCTTCTTTATTCTATATAAAATTATAGAACATATCATCCTAGATTGCAATTTTATCTTTTTCTATTCTTCTATTTTATCTTATCATACCCCCCCCCCTAAAAGTCAAAAAAAAATCAAAAGACTTTTTTTATTAAAATTAATTTTCCAAAATACTTTTACGAATTGCTACATTTGCATTTTTTAATTCATATGCATTTGTTGCGACAATAAATGCATTAGGATCTATAAAAGTAATACCTTCTTTTACTTTAAAATAGTCTTTTTCATAAATACTACTTAAAAGCATTTTACCATTTTTCTTAGAATAACCACCTTTAAAATCCACAATAGTAGAATCATAACCAAGTTCTGTCAAATACTTATGAATTTCCTGTACTTGAAAAGATGTAATATATAAAACCCTATTTTTATTAATTCCTAATTGAGTACGATTAGAAATTTCACTAATCAATATCAAAGAAATTAAAGAATATATCATCGTAACAAAACCAAAAGTAAAACACCCTAATAAAACTATAGTACCATCTACAAATAAAATGGACTTACTCATAGGAATTTTTAGATATTTCTCAGAAAGTTGATTTAAAATATCTGTTCCACCAGTAGTATAATTTTGTTTAAAAATTAATCCATAACCAAAACCACTTAAAGCTCCACCTATAAAAGCAATCAAAAAAGGATCTATCTCAAGAGATACAAAAGACACAACATCAGAAGTTAAAAAAGTAAATACTGGAAAAAGAAGAGACCCTAAAATAGTATTCCGAGTTTTTTCTATCCCTAAAAATACAAAGCTTATTAATAATAAAAATATATTCATTAAAAGCAAAAAGACACTTTCATTTACACAGAAAATCTGTTTTACTACAATAGATAAACCACTCACACCACCAGAAACAAAATTGTTAGGTAAAAAAAATAGATTAAAAGCTATCGAAACAAGCAATAAACCTAAAATAATAGAAAAATATTTTTTTAACAAAAGCATTTTAAACACCTTTCTTTAATAAAGATTCTAATAAAGGCAACAAATCTCCATTTAAAATTTTTTCTACATTACTTGATTCATAACCACTTCTTAAATCTTTAATCAACTTATAAGGCTCTAAAACATAGTTACGAATTTGACTTCCAAAATTAATATCTAATAAATTCCCTTTTAAAGCATTCATTTCTTGTTCCTTTTTTTCTACTTCCATTTGATACAATTTATTTTTTAACAATTTCATTGCCTGATCTTTATTTTTTAACTGACTTCTTTCATTTTGACAAGTTACAACTAATTTACTTGGAATATGAGTAATACGTACAGCAGAATTTGATGTATTTACTGATTGCCCACCTGCTCCACTAGAATGATACACATCAATTTTTAAATCACTTTCTTTAATTTCAACATCAATATCTTTTTTATATTCTGGAGTAACTGTCACACTAGCAAAAGAAGTATGACGTCGACTTGAAGAATCAAAAGGAGAAATACGAACCAATCTATGAATTCCTTTCTCATGCTTCAAATAACCAAAAGCATATTCTCCTTTAATAAGAATGGTAACACTCTTAATCCCCGCCTCATCCCCTTTTTGCTCTTCAACAGTTTCATAAGAATAACCATTTTTTTCACAAAACATCCGATACATGCGAAGTAACATACTTGCCCAATCACAAGATTCAGTTCCTCCGGCTCCAGGATGAATTTCCAAATAACAATTCAAATTATCAAATTCCCCACAAAGTAAAGTATTTAACTCTAAAGTTTCTAATTCACCTTTTAAAGAGCCCATGTTAACAAGTAGAAGTTCCTCATCAGAAATTAAAGGAATTAATTCCAAGTAATCTGATATTTCTTCTTTTATTTTACTAACAGAAAAAACGATTTTTTTTAAAGAAGAAACTTCTTTATTTACTTCGTTAGCCATTTCAATATCATCCCAAAAAGTAGGCTCATTTGTTAAAATTTCCAATTCACTTAAACGTTGCTTTTTTTGATCTAAGTCAAAGTGACCTCCCAATATCATCTACTCTTTGATTCATATCTTTCAAAATACTTTGTATATCATTTCTATTCATATTATTAGCCTCCAATAAAAACATTTTAACAAAAACAAACTAAAAAAACAAATCACTATATTTTTATTCCAAAAAAATGTATAATAAAGCACAAGGTGGTCAAAATGAATGACATAATTATTACAAGCACAACAAATGAAAAGAATCAAAAAATAAAAGAAATTAGAAAAAATTCTCCTTTTGCAAAAATAAAGTTTTTTTCTTATAAAGAATTTATAAACAATTATCCATATACATATGATAATAAAGCTTTAGAGTATATTATGAAAGAATGTAATGTATCCTTAGAAATAGCTAAAATATATTTAGAAAACTTAATATATAATATTGATGATGTAATAAACGAAAAATGTACTTTTTTAAAAAAAATTAAAGAAGGTTTACTTGAAAATAAGCTATTAAAAAGAAATTATTTATTAGAAACCTATTTATCACATAGTAGCATTTATTTATACAACATTCAAGAAACAAAATATTTAAAAAAGTTAATAAGTCAATTTTCACCTAAATATATACGACTAGAAAACAAGGCTTTTATTCCAAAAGTTTATTTATTAGAAAACATAGAAGAAGAAATTGCATTTATTGGAGAACAAATCATTGCTTTACTAAAAAGTGGCGTTTCACTAGATAACATTTATTTATCAAATATTCCCTCAGAATATAAAATTCCTTTAAAAAGAATTTTTAAAATGATGCACATTCCTTTCTCATTAGAAAAAACTACAACCATAAATCAAACTACAATGGGAAGAATGTTTATAAGTCAAATAGATGATTTAAAGGAAGCATTAAATAAAATTCAAAATTTAGTAAAAACAGAAGCAGAAGAAAATCTATATAACCAAATACTTTCAATAGTAAATACTTACTACTTAAATGAATTTCAAAAAGAGTTTATTCTATATGACTTAAAACATACAATAGTAAAAGAAAAACATACAGGAAACTGTGTTCAAGAAATAAATATTAAAGATCAACATTTTACAGATAAAGATCATGTATTTTTAATGTCTTTCACAAAAGATGTTATTCCAAAAATAAAAAAAGATGAAGATTATTTAGATGATAAGACAAAAGAAGCATTAGGATTAGATACATCGATAGACTTAAATAAAATCGAAGAACAGAACCTACTAAGCATAATTCAATCTATCAAAAATTGTATCATTACATTAAAAAAAACAAATTCAGGAAAAGATTGCATTCCATCAGATTTATTAGATTTAATGAATATTGAAATAAAAAAGGGATCATTACATTATAATGTTTCTCATGAATATAATAAATATATTTTAGGAATTTTATTAGATAAATATGTAAAATATGGCACCATAACTGATACGTTACTTAGTTTAAATCAAACTTATAAGATACCTTATCGAAATTACAATAATGCTTTCACAAATATTCCAAAAGAGAAAATTTGGAAAAAAGAAAATCAAGAATTAAAGATTTCGTATACTACTATAGATACATACAACAAATGTGCTTTCTCATATTACATAAAAAATATTTTAAAATTAGATTTTTATGAAGAATCATTTCAAATAAAAATTGGCAACATATTTCATAAAATTTTAGAAGAACAAGATTATGAAACATTTGATTTTGATATATGTTTTGATCAAATTATCAATACTTTAGAATTTTCAAAAAAAGAAAAAATATTATTAAGAAAGTTAAAAGAAGAATTTAGATTTACTATTATAACACTGGAAAAAAGAAAAAAATTTAGTAGTTTAACCAATAACTTACGAGAGCACAGTGTAGAAATTCCCTTGCCAAATAGTATCAAAACTACAATGAAAGGAAGAATTGATAACATCTTATTTGAAAGAATAGAAGGAGAACTTTATTACACAATTATCGATTATAAAACTGGTGGAATAATATTAGAAGAAGAAAAAATGCCATTAGGTTTTTCTTTACAACTTCCAACATATCTCTATTTATTAGAACATGAGGAGTATTTTAAAAAAGGAAAACTAGGAGGATTTTATTTACAACCATTATTAGTAAATAATCTTTCCAAAAAAGAAGGAGAAGACTTTACTGTTACAAAA
This sequence comes from uncultured Mycoplasmatota bacterium, assembly GCA_948432605.1. Taxonomy (GTDB): domain Bacteria; phylum Bacillota_I; class Bacilli_A; order RF39; family UBA660; genus Ventrenecus. The sequence continues at coordinate 4,218 of CAOJCV010000036.1, forward strand.
GAAAAAGCATTAAAAATGAAAGGATTCTCAAGTTCAGATAAAGATGTATTAAAATATGTCGACAATAGCTTTATAGATTCGAATTGTATTCAAAGTTTAAAAGTGAAAAATGATGGTGAATTTTATAATTATTCAAAAATACTAACAAAAAAAGACGAAGAGATATTAAAAGAAGTTGTTATAAAAAATATTGAAAAAGGCGTAAAAAATATAACAGAAGGAAACTTTCAAATAAACCCTAAAATTATTAATAACGAAGAAAATATAGCTTGTGAATATTGTCCTTTTAAAGATTTATGTTTTCACGAACCAAAAGACAATATTTATTTAGAAAGTGATAAAAAATTCTTAAAAAAGGAGGAGACAGATGGCTTGGACGAAAGAACAGGAAACAGCAATTTATACGAGTGGAACTAATATATTAGTTTCTGCAGGAGCGGGTTCAGGAAAAACAGCTGTTTTATCAACAAGAGTAATAGAAAATATAAAAAAAGGAATTCATGTAGATGAACTTCTTATATTAACATTTACGAATGCTGCAGCTGGAGAAATGAAGGAAAGAATCAAAAAGAAAATAAAAGAAGAAAAACTTCTTTCAGAATTAGATCGATTAAACCATGCATATATCACCACATTTGATTCTTTTGCATTATCAATAGTAAAAAAATATCACTATTTACTAGACATTCCAAAAGACATTGGAATCACTGATGAAAGTATTTTAACTCTTCAAAAAAAGAAAATTTTAAATGAGATTTTCGAATCATTATATGAACAAGAAGCAAAAAATTTTTTAAACTTAATAAAAGATTATTGTTTAAAAGAAGACGAAAATTTAATCGCAGAAATTCTCTCACTTGGTAACACAATCGAAATTCGTTCAGATAAAAAAGAATTTCTAAAAAATTATATAAAAGAAAACTTTAATGAAACTGTGTATGAGCATTTATTATCAGAATACCAATCTATTATAAAAAATAATGTTTATGAACTTATGAATGAATTAGTACTTCAGAAAAACTATTTTGAAACTGATTATGAACAGAAAATTAGAAATACAATAAGCCTATTATTACAAATAGAAGATTTAGACGAATTAATAAGCCAACTAAAATCTTTAAAAATCCCTGCAGTACCTCGTGGCAGTGACGAAGAAACAAAAGATGCAAAGAAAAAAATAAGTGATTTATTAAAAAAAATAAAAGACGAAAAAATTAAATTTGGATATAAAGAAGAAATAATAAACGATTACAAAGAAACTAAAACATATTTAATCGCTATAACCGAAATACTGACTCAATATTTCGAAAAATTAGAAGCTTGGAAAAAAGAACAAAATGTTTATGATTTCACAGATATTGCACATCTATCATTAAAACTTTTAAAAAATCAAAATCATATAAGAATAGAATTAAAAGAAAAATTTAAAGAAATCATGGTTGATGAATATCAAGATACATCAGATATTCAAGAAGAATTTATTTCTTTAATAGAAAACAATAACGTTTATATGGTAGGTGATATAAAACAAAGCATCTATCGATTTCGGAATGCAAATCCCTATATATTTAAAAATAAATATGACAATTATTCAAAAAAGCAAAACGGAATAAAAATAGATCTTTTAAAAAATTTCCGTTCACGAAGAGAAGTTTTAGATAATATCAACACTATATTTAATCCTATCATGACAAACAAAATAGGAAATGCAGAATACACAGAATCTCACCAAATGATTTTTGGAAATACTCTTTATGAAACGTGTGGAAATACAAATTATAATTATAATATGGAAATTTTAGAATATGATACAAACCAAAAAGAATATTCAAAAGAAGAGATCGAAATATTTGCTATCGGAAATGATATTTTAAATAAAGTGAAAAACCATTATCAAATATTTGATAAAGATCAAAAACAATTACATGACGCAACATGGGCTGACTTTTGTATTATATTAGATCGAAATAGTAGTTTTGATTTAACAAAAAAGATTTTTGAATACTTAAAAATCCCTTTATGCATGTACAAAGATGAAGTATTAACAGATTCTTATGACCTTTTAATCTTAAAAAATTTAATTACACTATTACTTTGCATCAACGAAAGAAAATATGATAAAACATTTTCCTATGCATTCGTGAGCATTGCAAGAAGCTTTCTATATCGTCTAAGTGATGAAGAAATTTTTGATTTTATAGAAAATAGAAATTTTTGGAATTCTAAAATTTTACAAGATTTAAAAGAGATAGTTCCTAAAATAAACTTTTCTAGTGCAAAAGAAATTATCGAATTATTAATTGAAAAAACAAATTATTATGAACTATGTATAACTACAGGAAACATTGAAGAGAAAAAAAGTAGAATAGAAAAATTAATGGAATTAAGTGAAACATTAAAAAATCTAAACTTTGACATTTATAGATTTCAAGAATACTTAGAAGATTTAATAAATCAAAAACAAATCATCAAAATGAATTTAGGAATAGAATCCAATAACGCAGTAAAAATAATGAATATTCATAAATCAAAAGGATTAGAGTTCAACGTCTGTTATTTCTGTGGATTATTTAAAAGTTTTTCTAAAGAAGATGTAAAGGGAAATATTATATACGACAAATCACTTCCAATATATATGCCAAACAAAACACTAGGAACTAAAGAAACAGTATTAAAACTAATAATAAAAGAAAAAGTAAAAGAAAGTGATATATCTGAAAAAATAAGATTATTTTATGTAGGATTAACAAGAGCCAAAGAAAAAATGATTTTACTACTTCCAAAAAAAGAAAACCAAATAGAAATAAAAGATGAAAACGGCATTATTGAAGAAAATATTAGATACAATTACAAATCATTTGCAGATATATTATATTCCATACCAAATACCCTAAAAAAATACAAAGTAAATTTAGAATTAGATAAACTCAATTTAACAAAAGATTATAAAATCTTAAAAGAATTGGACACCAATTTAAATACAGAACAAAACATTATTTCAGTAGAAGAAATAAATATTTTAGAAGAAAAGGAACTAACTCATACAACATTCTCCAAAAAAATAAATCATATTATCACAAAAGAAGAAAAAAGAAATATTGAACTAGGATTAAAAATCCATGAAATTTTAGAATATTTTGATTTTAAAAATATCAAAATCAATCAAATAGAAGATCCATTCATAAAAAAATTAATAGACAAAATGCTAACTTCACAATTATTTCAAAATATAAATAATGCTGAAATTTTTCAAGAATATGAATTTATTTATGAAGAAGATAAAAAAGAATATCATGGTAAAATTGACTTAATGATAATTTACGAGAATCATATAGACATTATAGACTATAAATTAAATGATATCACAGACGAAAAATATTTACATCAATTAAATGGATATAAAAATTACATTGAAAAAAATACTAAAAAAGAAGTAAACATTTACTTATACAGTATTTTAGATGGAAAAATAAAAAAATTAGGATAGCTTGACTATCTTTTTAGTAAACAAAGGAGAAACTGCTTTTACTAAATATGATGATGTTTTAAATAAAGTAATTGAGCTAACAACTATTAAAGAATAATCAAATTATACTATGAAAACCATAGTATTTTTTTACACTCTCTTTTAAAAAAATTAAAAAAGCTTAAATATTTCATTAAGCTATTTATTTATCATTATTCAAATATTTTTCAAAATCCGTTTTGTTAATAGGTTTAGAATAATAATATCCTTGAATTATATCACAACCTATTTTTTTAACATACTCTAATTGCTCTTTTGTCTCAACACCTTCAACGACCGTTTTAACACCTAATTGAACAGCTATCATAACAATATAATTAATTATATTCTTATCAATTTTTAAATTTGCTCCATCAATAAAACTTTTATCAATTTTAATAACATCAACAGGTAAACTTTGAAGCATATTTAAAGAAGAATACCCTGTTCCAAAATCATCTAAAGAAACAGTAAATCCATTTTTCTTGATATTTTTTAAAATATCCACAATATTCGCGTCACTTGTTGCACTTTCTGTAATTTCTAGCTCGATATTATCTTTATTAATACCATATTGATAAATTAAGGATAAATAATCATCTAAGAAACTTTCATCAACAAAATGTTCTTTAGAAACATTAACAGAAATTCTTGGAACTTGTTCATATAAGTCTTGCCACTCTACTATATCTTTACAAACAGTTTCAAAAACATATAAATCAAGTTTTCTAATAAATTTATTTTTTTCAAAAAGAGGAATAAACTTATTTGGAGAGACAATCTTTCCATCACGATACCAACGTACTAAAGCTTCTGCCCCAACTAATTTTCCATTTTTTGCAGACATCTTAGGCTGATAAAAAACCTTAAATTCATAATTTTGTAAAGCGTATTTCATATTTGTTTCTATATCTTGCTCTTCTAAAAGTTGACTTTCTAAAGATGCATCAAAAATAAAATAATTATTATCATAAAGACCTTTGATTTGTTGACGAGCCATAAAAGCTTTATCAAGTAAATCGTTTATGTCAGTTTCATCAGGTAATATCTTATAAACCCCAATCGATAAACTAAGAGATACAACAGTATCAGATACTTTTAAAGAAGATGCCATATCAAATAATTTATTTAAAAGTTTTTGTATTTCAAAATTATACTCTACTAAAATAGCATATACGTCATTAGATATTCTAGATACCAAACTATTTTTAGGCAAAGTTCTTTTTAAACTTACTCCTAGTTCTTTTAAAATCAAATCACAAAAATCATGATCGTATATTTTATTAAAAGCTTTAAATTTATTTATATCTAATGCCATAATATATTTATTTTTTGAAAGAGTTCTCAAAAAAAACATTCCTTGCTCTTTAAAATAGTTTTCATTAACAAGTTCTGTAACAGGATCAATATATGCAATATAATACAATTTTTCATTTTTCTTTTGATTCATACGATAAACAAATAAGAAAATAGCCAAAATAACTACATTAAATAAAAAACATATACCTAATGAAAAAAGAAAGAAAATAGATAAATTTTTAGATATAGTAGTATCCGGAGCCACTGTGACAACATACCAATCATTTACACCAACTGGTTCAAAATGGAAAAAATAAGTTGAATCATTAAATTTAATATCAAGAGTTCCAATTTCTTTTTTAAATATTCCATCTTCCATTTGATTTATTTTATGTAATTCAGAATTTTTTAAAGAACTACTTTTACTTTTTAGATATTCATAAAAATTAACATTATTCTCAATTATAACTCCATAAGAATCTATTAAAACAATTCCATCACGATTAATTAAATAAGTACCACCATTTCCATCAAATAATTGTCTAGTTAGAATATTTTTATAATCTTCTGTTTGAATTGTTGCAAATAAAACATATTTTTTTCCATTTAATTTAAAAACGCTAGAATATATATTTACTTGAGAATCACTAACAGTACTAGGACGATTTTCTGATAAATAAACTTCATTTTGTGAAAAAAATTCTAAAATATTAGGATATTTTTTGACATCATAGCCATCACTAGTCTTTCCCGAACCATTTTCATCTAAAATAACAAGTCTAGTAAAATGATATTTTTCTAAATCTTTTGAAAATCTTTTAAAAATCTCTTCTTCAGAATTAAAAAATCCACTTTGAATAGATTCAATCATAAACCTTACAAAATTTTTCTGATTTTCGATTACAAGATTTAATTGAGTTGCTGTTTGTTCACTAAGTTCTGTAATATTTGAATAAATATTCCTATAAGTTACATCCTTTACAAAAAAAATATAAAGAAATGAAAATAAAATCAATAGGAAAAAAAGAACACTAACAATAATCCAAATTAAAAAATTCTTTTTTGTTTGTTTTACTACTTTCATAACTCACCTACTAAAATTTAGTAATACTATTCTATCAAATTATATGTTTAAAATCAAAAATTTATTTACTTCTTATAAAAACATAAAAATCTCAAAAATTAGAAATTAAAAATAATAATAAAATTCTATTTAAAATGTTATATTTAAAACATGTAAATATTTCTCTATATATAAATTTTTTTTATTTGAATTATACTGCATAATAAAACGAGGATGCTCCAATGGTATAATTTTATCAAAAAAATGGTATTCATTATTTATTTTAGACAAAAACTTAAAGTTTTCTCCACTTCCAATACAATAACATACGGAAGTATCAATCCCAAAATTTATTTGATTTTTTATAGAACTTATAATAAAAGAATATAAGCTTTTCTGTAAATCTTTATCTTCATAATAATTACAATTTACTTTATTCCCTTTTGAATTAGTTTTTGCTATTCCAAGTGGACATACAAAATTCAAATAAAAATCATAATAAAATTTTTCACAACCTCCGTATTCACGAATAACGTCATATAAAAAAGTAGTCGTGGTTTTATTTATGTAAAACTCATCAATAAAAATTCCTGTTTCATTTTGAAGGTGGATAGCATCCTCAAATGGAACTCCAGTTACAGCTGTTCCCTTTCTTGCAGGAGAACTACCAAAAATTAGACGACGAGAATGATTATCATTATAATATTTTTTATAAAATGAATAAGTCACTTGTTTTACTTTTTCTTTTTGATCTCCATTATAAGGATTAAGAATTTCATAACCTAATGGTAGATCCAAAAAAATACTAGAAAGTTTTTCGTTAAATTTTAATATTTGATCTGCAAAAGTCATTTTTAACACTCAACTCCATATTCTATCATTGTTTTAGCAAATATATTCCTAACATCTAAAAACTTTAGAAAAAATTATAATTAAGACCAAAATAAAAGATTCTTCTATTTCTAAATTTTCTCTTTTTATAATACCACAATTATTGAAATAAAGTCTAGGATGTTAAAATAAAATACCAAAGATAACAGACACTCATCTAATATTTCTTTTAATTGATAAGATAGAATCAAAACTTTTCATATTAATGTTAATCTCAAATATATTATTTTAATATTGTATAAATACAATTTCTTTAACTAAAAAAAGAGAATAACTTGATCCTCTTTATTAAATTATTTTATTTTTTTAACAAAATATGCACATAATGCTAATAAACTTACTACTATAGGAATTATAACTAAAAATATCATATTTGTATTTGTATCTTTTTCAACAGTTACTGTTGAATTATTATTCTCTTCTTTATTTGTATTGTTAGTGTTTGCATTTTGATCTTTATTATCTGGTTTTTCTGTTATTTCACTATCAGCTTTATCGTTATTAGTAGTATTGTCGTCATCATTTGTATTACCATTATCTGTGTTATCATTAGGTTTATCTAAATTTCCAGGCTGATTATCATAAGAGTTATCTGGATTCACAGGATTATTATTACCTGGATTTTCTGGTTTATTATCATCAGGATTTTCTAAATTACCTGAGTTTCCAGGTTTACTATCATCAGGATTTTCTGAATCATCTGGATTTTCAGGTTTACTATCATCAGGATTTTCTGAATCATCTGGATTTTCAGGTTTACTATC
>CAOJCV010000037.1 GCA_948432605.1 uncultured Mycoplasmatota bacterium
CCCCCCCCCTAAAAGTCAATTTAAAAGAGTGTTAGTATATTTTCATGATAATTCTACTTTTGTTATTTTAATGTAAGGAGAAGGTTCTCCTTGAGTAAGAAACACCTATTACTCCTAAAATACAAATTAGTATTATTATATAAGTAATAGTTTCTTTTTCATTTTTCCACCTTACTTCTTAGTATGCTCTATATTTATAGATTTATTATACAAAAAGAATAAGGGTAATACAAGTATCTTATTTTGAATAAAAAAAATAAGTTTTTACTTATTTTAAAATAAAATCAACTAATACTGGGGCTAAAATTACTAATAATATAATCGGGATAAAAAAGACAACAGAAATAATACTAATCTTTGTTGGTAATTTTCCAATTTCACTTTTTACTTCTAATAGTCTTTTATCTCTTAAAAAATCTAATTGATTATTTAAAGATTCTCCAATATTATTTCCAAATACACTTGCTTGAACAATATTTAATAGAGCATTATTAATTGTATCACTAGGAATTCTTTCTTTCATATCATTCATAGCTTCTGGAAAACTTTTTCCTAGGTGCATTTCTTGTAATGATTTTTGAAATTCTAAAGATAGTTCTGAATCAATGTTTTTTGAAGTCATACTTAGTGCTAGGTTTAAATTTCTGCCACTTTCTAAAGTGAGCGATAAAACTTCAAAAAAGAATATTGCTTCTTCTTCTAATTTTTTGGTTCTTTTTTTTATAGGTAAGTCTAATATAATATATTCTGATAAAAAATGGATGATTAAGACCGATAAGGGTGCTAGAATATACCCATTTTCATGAAGAATTAATAAAAATAAAAAGATGAACAAACAAGTTAATAAACGATAATTTAACAAGTCTATAACGTCATATTTGCAATGAATTCCTAATAATTTTATTTTTTTTTCTACTTTTTTTATTGTACTCTCTAAATATATTTTTCGGACTAAACTTTTTTCTTTCATTAAATCTTCACCTCCAATACTTTTTTTATTACATATATATAGAAACTATATATAAAAATTGTAAAAATTAATAGGACTCTTCCTAAATTTGTTTGGAATACTGGTTCAAAATAAGATGGGTTTAATAAATAAATTACTACAATAAATAAGAAAGGTAAAACACAGAGTACACGAAAAACAAAGATAGATGCACTAGTTAAGCTTTGCATTTCTTGCATTAGTTTCTTTTTATCGAAAAAGGATCTTTCAATGGTTCCAAATACTTTTACAATATTTCCACCTGTTTTATTTAAAAGAGTTAATGAACTAGATATATATTTGGCATCTTCTAATTTTATACGATTATAAAAGCGATCAAAAACAACTTCTATACTAAGACCATATGTCATGTCTAAATATATTTTTTTGAATTCATCACTAATTGGTCCATCAAGCTCCTCTTTTACAATTTCAACTGCTTGCATGATGTTTCTTCCTGATTTAAAACTATTATTCATCATGATTATTGCTTTTAATAAATCTTCTTCCACTTTTTTTCGCTTCTTTTGATATGCAATTTGTAAAAATAAATCGGGAAGAAAGAATCCAAATAAAAATAAGATTATGATAAAAAATGGACTTATCATTTTTAATTGAAACATGCTAGTTATTATATATAGTAAAAGTAAAAATACTGAAATAAAACATTTTATGGCTATATAATCCATGCCTGTTATGGAATCTTTTCTTTCAAAAGAGATGAATTTTTCATAACGAATACTATATTTTTTTAAAACAACACTTTTTTGTAACAAACGAGATATTTTATGAATGGTATTCCATAAAAAGGTTACAATAAAATCAAACATTGATTTTTCTTCATCTTTGACACTGATTAATGAAAATTTTTCAAATCTTTTTTCTAATTTTATAATTCTTCTTTGTCTTAATAAATAAAATATTAAAAGGAATAATATAAATATCAATATTCCTTGTGTTAAAAGTATTTGAATAGAATAATTTCCCATAGTACCTCCTTTTTTCTTTTATTAATCCATAGAAATCTGATATGGCAATTCTTTTGAACCCTCCCCTGTAATAATTTTGGCATTTGAATCTAGATATAATGTTGGATACACTTCTAGAGTTTCCATTCCAATTCCCATATCCATGTGATCTTCTAAATAACGAATATTAATACCCCTTAAATCGTAATATCTCAGCAATACCATACGATATTGATATCCTGTTATAGCAACTCTAGTGCTAGGATCATAATCTTCCATCGCCAAATTCATTAGCCAAGCAAAGTGCTCATACTCCATTAACCAATTAGAGCCTGTACACTCTTCTTCTAAAAGATTAAGATTAGTACAAGAGTTTCCTAAAATACTTTCTTTTGGCATTGCATATCCTATATCACTTACATTTAATATTCCTATATTCCCCGTCCAAGTTACATTATTGTTTTCAATAGTTTCACTTCCATGTTCTGCTTCATACCACGCTAAAGGAGACTTTACTGGATAAGTATATTCCCAACTAGGGGCATCTTCTTTCGCAAGAGTTAAAACGCCATTTTTCCAAACAGTTGTTCCTATTTTTTCTTGTGTGGCAGGTGGTAAGCTATTAAAATAAGTCGTATTTAAATTTTCTTCCAAAATGGATCCTTCCCATACAGTTGGATTTTCCCACATCACTTTTTCTGTGTAATAATCACGAACAAGTTTAATTCTAGATTCCTTTTTTCCAGTCCCATCCTCCACATTATTCATAACTCCTATGATTCGCCATAAAAGCTTATCTCCTTTAGAATGAATTTTAATACATGTATCAGCTGTTCCACCATCTTTTGTACATTCCTCTAATGAATTATATCTTAAATAAATAGAAAACTTATCTCTTATATCCTGAATGCTTACATAAATGTCTGTGGGATACACTTCTCCTAAATCTACATAATTATTAGGACTTTTTCTCTTATACATAAGTTCTTCTCCTTCTTCTTCATTGTAAAGAGGATTATTTTCTAGTATCCCTATATATCTTAAGTTTTTGTCTATTGTATCATCATACACTAAAGTATTTTCTAAATTTTGATAATCATTCATACATTGAGCTGTTTTAGTTCCCATAGATGAGCATGAAATTACAGATTCTGCAAAAGTCATTTTTCTAAAATATAAATTACATTTTGTTCTAGAGTTGGTATTTTCCGTTTTGTTTGTATAGTTTACAATAGCGCTCCAACTCGGAATATCCCATGAAATTGTAACTCCATTTGTACAACTCGATTTTGAATCTAGAGTATAGCCACTTTCTTTTGTTGGCATATCTGTAGTAATTTGGTCGTCTATATAATACGCAAAATAAAGATCTTGTAATTCTTCCTCATTTCTATCAATGTAACTTATATTTTCTTTTATTTTTAATAAAGAGTAAGAAAAAATCAAAACGAATAAGACACAACAAATTATAAATGAAATTTTTTCTTTCCTCTTTTTTTCTTGATTTTTTGTATATTTCATGATCTCTCAATCTCCTTCTATTTGTTATTATGCTAAGTTTTATTCATATTGTAATATTCCAAGTATTCAGAAAAATTTTTTTCATTTTTTTATATTTTCTAACTATTTTTTCATTCCAAACATTTCATCTAATTCGATAATTCCTTTTGAAGCAATTTTTTTATAAATTTTAGGAATGGTTTCATTATATAATGTATATTCTCCATCTACTTCTCCACTTAGAGTTAATCCTTTTTGATGGAATTTAAATATTTCTTTTAATTCTATTTCTCCATCTTCAAAGTTTTCTAGTTCTGCTATAGACGTAATTTTTCTTTTGCCATCACTCATGCGATCGATATTTACCACTAAGTCAATTGCACTTACAATATATTCTCTTACTGCTTTTAGGGGAATATCAATGCCACTCATTAAAACCATTGTTTCTAATCTATTTAAAGCGTCTTTTGCTCCATTTGCATGAAGTGTTGTAAGTGATCCTTCATGACCTGTATTCATAGCTTGAAGCATATCAAACGCTTCTTTTCCTCTTACTTCTCCAACTATTATACGATCAGGTCTCATACGAAGAGCATTAATTACTAAGTCATGAATTGTTACTTCTCCTTTGTTATCATAATTCGTTACTCTTGTTTCTAATGAAATAACATGTTCTTTTTCTAATTTTAATTCTGCTGCATCTTCAATCGTAATAATACGTTCGCCATCAGGTATAAAGCCACTTAAGATATTTAAAAGGGTTGTTTTTCCTGAGCCTGTTCCTCCACAAACAACAATATTACACTTTCCTCTTACTGCAGCTTCTAGAAATGTCGCCATGTAAGGAGTCATAGAGCCAATTCGAATCATGTCATCGGCGTTTGTCATTTCTCCTTTAAATTTACGTATTGTAATGACTGGTCCATTTGTAGAAAGTGGTGGGATTATCGCATTGATTCTTGAACCATCTTTTAATCTTGAATCAACCATTGGATTTGTAGCATCTATTGTTCTTCCCATTGGCCCGATTAGTCTTTCAATAGTTCTTATAATATGTTCTTCATTAATAAATGATACACTTTCATCTTTGATTATTTGACCATCAATTTCAATATATATTTCTTTTGGACTATTTACCATTATTTCCGTTATATTTTTATCTTCTAACAGTTCTGTTAATGGTCCATATCCGTTAATTTCATTATCAATTAAATTATATAAATGGCTTCTCTCTAAATTAGATAAATCATATCCTTCGATTGTTTTATCAATTTCATCATTAATAAATTGATTTAATAATTTATCTTGAGGCATTTCTTGATCAATTAAATTTTCAACAATTTTTGTTCTTAATTCATCTAATAATTTCTTATCTTCAAATATTTCATAATCTGTTAATTGATTAAATTTTGGTGTTTTTCTTTCGATATTAAATGCTTCAATTAAACTAGTCTTCGTCATGTATTACCTCACTTTCTATAGAATCAGTTACTATTTTCATCATTGTTGTAAAATCTTTATTGAATGTATTGGCGGCTTTATTATGAAGCATTACAATCTCTCCATTCATAATATACGCATCGATATTTTTTAAATAAAATTCTGAACTAATTGCATAATCTATATTTGCTTTTAATACATTTTTCATATCAAATAATGTAAAATATTTTTTAAATGGATCTCGCGAATTATTTAAAATAATTTTATAATTTGTTTTATCTAAATCTCTAAAAATCGATAATAAGCTTTTCATATTTTTTAAGTCTAATGGATCATTTTGCATGACAAATAGGATTTGATCTACACTGTCTAAAATGACTAAGTTTATTTCATCTAATTGGTGATTTGTATCAATTAGCACTATGTCATAATAATTCATGGCTTTATCAATCGCGATTTCTAAATATTTTGAATTTATTTTGGCTGCTTGACGTGGGTCTTTTGGGCTTGGTAAAAAATCAATCCATTCATTATATTTAGTAACATAGCTTGCAAAGTCTTTAAATCGATTATTACTATAATCATCTACAAAATTATAAATTGTTTTTTCATAAGGTTTATTTAGTGCGACAGCTATGGTTCCGCTTGAAAGATCTAAATCTAAAATTAATACTTTCTTGCCAATTGTCGAATATATTCCAGCAAGGTTTAATGTTAAAAATGTTTTTCCTACTCCACCTTTTCCAGAGAATAAACAAATACTTTTTCCAGTTCTTTTTCGTTTCATATTTCCCATCCTATTCTTTTTTCGTTATTTTTACTTTTCCTTCTTTTAAAATTCCTTTTCTTTGGATTTCTATTTTATAGTTTTTTAAATTTACAATTTTTCCAAATAAGGATTCTATTTGATACGCAATTGATACTTCAATCGCATTTTCTGTTTCTGTTATTTTTAAATTTTCAAGTGGGATATCATTTAATTTTAAGATGTTTGTTATTTCTTCTTTTCTTTTTTTCTCAAAATAAATTTCAATCCCATTATCTATGATTCCTCTTGTTTTTTCGTATTCATGAGTAAGTATTCCTACATCCACAACAATCGCGATCATGGTAATAATAATTGGGATTAAAATTACAAAAATGATTAGTGTTTGTCCTTTTTTATCCATAAGTCATCACTCTATTTACTGTTATTGTATATGGATTTTCAAAAATTACACTTAATCCTGGTGTGACAATCGTCATTTCTTTTTTCAAATAAAAAGTAATTTTGTCATTGTTTTCATTTTTTATTTCTAAAGCAATTTCTTCATCATTTAAGGAAAGCTCTTTCGCTATTTCATCATAAGTTTGACCATTTTTATAAAGTTCTACAACACGAGAAAGCTGACTCTCTAAGTTGTTTTGTAAATATATTATTTTGCCAATATCAATAATCGCTAGAAGCATAAAAATAAAGATTGGTAAGATGATTACAAACTCCACTAGTGCTTGACCTTTTTTATTCATTATTTAGAACCTTCTTTTTGTAATTTTTCATATTCGTCTTTTGTTATACATTGTGCTTCGCCTGGACTTTTTCCTTCTACATACACCTTGCTCATTAAGTCGCAGGAAGTTTTTGTAATTTTATCTTTCAAGTATCCTCCAAAATAAGAAACGATACTTACTGTAATAACACTTATGATTGCAATGATTAAAACATATTCAACCAAGGCTTGACCTTTATTATCTCTCATAACTTCACTTCCCTATTCTAAGAATATTATATCAAAAAAAAAAAGCGATAACAATCGTTTTTCACGTTATGTTAAAACTTCTTTTGTTAAACTAAGCTATTTTTAATCTCTTGCAACTGTAAATGGATTTTCTAATGAGCCATTGCCCCCATTTATATAAACATCAGATGCTAAATACATGACTGGGAAAACCCAATAATCTCCGTAGGCTGTCCCATTTCCAACATGTCCATCTATATCTATTCTAAATATCATCTGGGCATTTATTTCTGTTGCATTTGGAGTTAATGTCCATATTGATCTAATTTTCTTCAGCAACCAACTATTTTCTTTGCATTCTTGATATTGTTCTTCATTCCACTGAAATATATAACTTTGCAAGCAGTTTTCTCTTGTTGTCGTTGTTCCTCCACTTGTTGCATATCCATAATCACTTGGATATATTAAGCCTACTATTCCTTCCCAATTAGTTTTTCTATTTACTGTATCATTACAGTTAGTACCACTTGTACAAATACGTCCTGTATTTGAGCTTCTTTCTAGTTCATATATTCTACTTGGAATTACATTTCGATAGGTTGCTTCGCTTCCATTTCCTCCTGTATTCCATAAAACACTTGAAACAAATCTTTTGGCGTCGTTCGACAGACCTGACTTGCTAAAATCACAAGCTGTTGTCGCGTTATTTTGACCATTGTAACAAGTTCCACTTCCTTTATTCCAGTATAATGAACCACCAATACTTTCTCTCTCATATCCTGGATTTAATAATTTCATAAGATCAGCCTCGCTCCATTCATTTATTCCTTTACCAAGATTTATACTTTCTTCTGTAGTATCCCAAGAATAGGAGCCTATGCTATCTGCTTTCACAATTTTAATTCTTGGCTCACCAACTGTATCTGTACTGCTTTTTTTTACATTATTCATAATTCCAATAATTCGCCAAAGTGTGGTTTCTCCCTTTTCATAATCATCTTTGATATCAATATAATTATTTGGATTTGCCCCAATATATCTCATATTATGATCTACTGTTCCATCATCTTCTATTAATTGTTCTTTCATTCCTTTTGTTAAAAGGTATTCTTTTACACTTAACTTTTTTTCAAAATATAAGGAACATTTTACTTGAGATAAATTTTCTTTTTTGTAATTTGAATAGTTTAATATAGATGTCCATGTTGTGTTATTCCATCTTATTGTTACTCCATTTGTACAACTTGATTTGCTTGATAAAGTGTAACCACTTTCTTTGGTTGGGACATCTAAAGTTATTTGATCATCTACATAATAAACAAAATAAAGATCTCCTGGACCATTTACATTTCCTTCAATGAAATTAAAGTTTTCTTTTGTTTCAAATAATGCGAAAGATTGATAGAAAAAAACACCTACTATTAGTAATACACAGCTAACAGTGAATATTATTATGCTTTGTTTTTTTCTATTTTTTTCTTTAAAACTTTCTAGTTTCATTTTTAACACCATAGCTTTCTAATTCTTTTTTATCCTATCATCCCCCCTAAAAGTCAAGGAGAAGCCTAAGATTTTATGAATTCGTTAATTATTTTTACACCAATAACATCTTTATCCATTTTTATATAGAAACTCTATGCAGATTTTTTATTAAACCATTTTATTGTAAGAATCGTACAAATTCGTAAAATTAGTAGTTTTATCAAAAATTTAAATCCTTATCTTGTTAATCTATCATAGTACAATTATTATACCTAAATAACTAGAGAATTTCTACATTAAAATTAAAAAAAGTAAAGTTTATTTTATATATATTTAAAAAAGAAGTGATTTTTAACTCACTTCTTACTTGTTAATTTTTACTTAAAAAACAGTAAATATCCTAAAAATAATAAATATATTACTAATACTATGAAGCCATTTAATTGATAGTTTTTTTCTTCTTTTTGTTGAACGCCTAAACTCATTGCTACTAATAATCCTCCAATTAAACCTCCAATATGTGCAGCATTATCTATTCCAGATATTGTAAATCCTAGAAATAAATTTAATATGATTAATGGTACAATTTGATTTTTTAATATGCTTCCTAAGTATAAACGATATTGATATCCAAAATATAAGATTGCTCCTAATAAACCAAAAATTGCTCCTGAAGCTCCTACACTCACAATATTAGGATTAATTACTGCACTCATTAAGCTTGCAGATAATGCACTTACTAAATAAATTGTTAAAAATTTCCATTTTCCAACTACTTGTTCTAGTTGATTTCCTATTAAATATAGCGAATACATATTAAATAATAAATGTAAAATTCCACCATGTAGGAATGCACATGTAATAAGCCTTATTACTTCACCTTCTTTTACTAACATACTATTTAGTCCACCATATTTTAATAAGTTTAAACCTGTTAGATTCGCTCCACTTAAAGCATAAACCACAAAAAAAGCAATAATATTAATTAGTACTAATATATTAGTTATAACTATTTTTTTTGGTTTAAAGATATTTTCATACATTTTATTTTCCTCTTCTGTTTTTTTATTGATACCATTCGTGACATCAATTATTAAATCAATTCCTTTTTCTTCTAATAATAATTTTTCATTTATACTTGGAAATTCTTGTAATAATGGAGTATTTTTTATATCTTTGACATTTTTTAACAAAATAGAAGATACGCCATTAATTTGTTCTAATGCTACTCCATCATTTACATCTAATAAAATATTTAATGCATTCATCTTCCACGATAATGTTTTTTTCTTTACTTGACGCATTACATTTTTTAATTTTATTACATCAAATTCATATTGTTCTTTATTATGAATATAATTGGCATTTATTCGAACAATTTTATAAGGACCATTTTGGTTTTGCAACCATATTTCATCTTTTACTCCATTCACAACGATTGGATTATAATTTTCTTCGGTTATAAAGTAATGAACTAAACGCATGATAAGCTCATCTTTTTTTTGCATTTGTAGTGTCATACTAATCCCTCCATGTACTATTATTTTACATGAAATCATAAAATTAGTAAAGAGGGTGATTCATATGACTTTTTATTTTCTTTGTTCTTTATTTACTACTTTATTTTTAGGAGTTCCTTTAATCAAAATCTTTTTGACTCCTAAAAATCATGACAATCTTTTATTTCTAATTTTGTGTAATGGCATTTTTATGATTTCTACTACGATGTTTTATTTTGACTTTAAAGAATTGTATTTTGCCTTTTTTTCGTCAATTTTTCTTTTCATTTATTCTATTTTATTATCTAATGCTATAAAAAAAGAAAGACCTGAATCAACAATCTTTCTGTTTCCATATTTATGTTTCACTTTTTGTACCATGATCAATTTTCTCATCATGTTGTTTTTCAAGTTTCTTTAAAAAATCTTGAAATGTTTTTGGTAAATCTACTTTAAAGTGTAATTGTTCTTTGGTTATTGGTTCTGTTAAATCAATTTCACTTGAATGAAGAAATTGACCAAATCCTAATATTTCTTCTTTTCCGTATACAGGATCATTAAAAATAGGATATCCAATATAAGACAGATGGACGCGAATTTGATGTGTTCTTCCTGTTTCTAAGATACATTCCACTAGTGTATAATCTTGAAATCTTTTTAATACATTTATGTGAGTTATTGCACTTTTACTATTTTTTTCTGTTACAGCCATTTTTTTGCGATTTTTTTCATCTCTTCCAATTGGTGCATCTACTGTAATATGGTTGTGTTTTAATATACCTTTTACTAAAGCAATGTATTTTCGTTTTACATTATGAATTTTAAATTCTTCTCCTAATATTTGATGAGCTTTATTGTTTTTGGCTACAACTAATAGTCCTGATGTATCTTTATCAATACGGTGAACAATTCCTGGACGATTCTCATTTATATCACTTAAATTTTTTACATGATATAGTAGTGCATTTGCTAAAGTATGTTCATATACCCCACTTCCTGGATGGACAACCATTCCAGATGGTTTATTAATAATGATAATGTTTTCTGTTTCAAATACTATATCTATTGGTATATTTTCGGGTAAAAGATCTATTTCTTCTCGATATTCTTTCACAAATTCAATTACATCTCCATTTTTTATTTTTAATGAAGATTTAGCAATATTTCCATTACATGTGATACATTCTTTGTCTAGCATTTTTTCTATTTTACTTCTGGATTCTTTTAATGTTTCACTTAAATATTTATCTATTCTTTGTTTTTCTTCTAAATTTACTATAATTTTTTCCATTTTCTTCCTCCTTCCAAATTATATAGATCATTAACATTGTCCCAATTATAATTTCTACATCAGCTAGATTAAATACTGGAAAATGATAACCAAAAATATTGAATTCTAAAAAATCTCTTACATATTTAAATGCAAGTCGATCAATTAAATTGCCAACAATTCCACCAAATAATAAGGCATAGGTTATGCTTTTTAATTTACTATTTGATATGGTTGATTTTGTCATTTGAAGCGCTACTAAGCAAAATATAGAAATGCCAATTAGTAGATAAGTTTGATCTGATAAGATACTAAAAGAAGCTCCTGTATTATAAACTAAATTTAAAGAAAAAAAATCAGGAATCACAGTAATAGAACTTTTGAGTATAGATTCTATTATAAATTTACTACCTTGATCTAATAACAAAAGGAAAATCGTTAGTATTAATTCCATATTAAGAATCACCATTAAAAGTATAGCATGTATTATTTAAGATGTAAACGAATATAGCAATTTGAGCAGGACAGAAACATGAATAAAATAAAGAAAAACTATTGACAAGCAATAAATA